>JBGOXZ010000211.1:0-5342 GCA_041479395.1 Opitutaceae bacterium | reverse complement strand
GCCGAGGTGCTCGACAACTTCGCCTTTGAGGTGCATGCGCGATTCCAGCGCGGCCGATCCCGACCCCCCCCCGCGCACCCGCCAAGCCAGAAGATTTCTGTTGGACGCCAATAGCGGAAACCGCGCGCTCGGTTGTCATTATTGACCGGAGTGAGCATGAACTCAACTCACCGGATTGTCTCCGGCTTTCGCCCCGCGGCCCTCCGCGCCGCGATCCTCGCGCTGCTGGCCGGCCTGACTGCGGCTGCCCAAAGCGCGCCGCCCGTTTACCAATGGACCACGCTGGCCGGCCGGGCCAGTATCGGGGTGGAGGATGGTCCAGGCGCAGCCGCCCGGTTCAATCATCCCATGGGACTCGCCTTCGACCCGGCAGGCAATCTTTACGTTGCCGACACCGGCAACCACACGATTCGAAAGCTCACGCCGGCCGGTGTTGTTTCAACCCTGGCGGGATCTCCAGGGCAATCGGGCAGCGTCGACGGCGTTGGCGCCGCCGCCCGGTTCGATAGTCCCGCAGGCGTGGCAGTCGACGCGGTGGGAAACGTCTACGTCGCCGACACCGGCAACTATACCATCCGCAAGATTACCTCAGCCGGCGTCGTGACCACGCTCGCCGGACAGGCGGGACATCAAGGCACGACCGATGGCAACGTGGCCTCTGCGCTCTTCAATTCCCCGCAAAAGATTGCCGTCGACAGCGCCGGCAATATCTACGTCCTCGATCACGGGATCCGCCGGATTTCAGGAGGAACCGTTCAGACCATCCTGGCGAGCGGTTTGCCGACCTTGACCAGCCCGGGTTACTCGGGACCGGTCAGGGTCTTTGATTCGGCACTGGCCGTGGACGCCGGGCGGCAAATTTATTTTGAAGGCGAGGTGTGGCTGACGCAGTATCACATCCCCACCTCCGCCGTTTTGAAAATGGACGCCGGCGGAGCCGTTTCCGTCGTGTCCAGCCTCCCTCAACTTCCCTGGGGGGAAAATTCGGGTCTGCTGGCGTTCGATCCGCGCGGCAACCTGTGGGCGACCGAAACCGCCGCGAAGATCCACGGCGCGAGAGTAATGGTCGTACGAATGAACGCCGGGGGATCAACGGATTACATCGGCGTGATTCGCGACGCGGCTGGGGCCGAAGAACATTCGGCCCGAGGTCTGGCCGCGAGTCCGACGGGGGGGATCATCTACTCCCGCGACGACAATGTGATTGTGAAGTTGGCGGCGGATGGAACGCAGGTCGTACTGGCCGGCACCCCTCAAGGGACCTTGCGGGATATCTCCTCGATCGCGGTCGATTCGGCCGGCACGGTCTGGGCCGCGGCCACGGAGGTCGGATTCTCCGATCAGCTCTACCGTGATGAAAACGAGATCGCCACCGCGCCGGTGCTGCTAAAGACATCGCGCGATGGCGCCGTGACCACGCCGATTCGCTCGGGCTTCATTTTCGCCTGCCCGGTCATCTACCTGGCTGCCGCCGTCGACCTTCAAAACAACGTCTACTTCGCCGGCATCCCTGTGTTGACCCAGCCGGTTCTCGCCAAGATCGCGCCGGCGGGTGCAATCACCTCATACGCCTTCTCCAAACCGGAATCCCTGCAGGCGTATTATGGATTGGGTGCCTTCGTCGTCGATTCGACTGGCAACCTTATCATGCCTGAGGGGAGTACTCACATCGTATGGAAACGGACTCCCGATGACCAGTGGTCCGTCCTGGCCGGCCAGGCAGGGATTTCCGGCACGGATGACGGCATTGGTGACCGCGCCCGGTTTGGTTACCTCGGCGCCATCACCGCGGATCACAGCGGCAATCTCTACGTCATAGACCGGCAGTATTCGGACGGCACGCCGGCCTCCTGCGTCATCCGTCGCATCACCGCCGGCGGGGCGGTGTCGACCGTGACGCAAAACCTGCTGCAGAAGGCGGGCTTGGCCGGACTCATCGATACCTATCCGTCCGGCATCGCCATCGACAGCCACGGCGCCTTCTATCTGACCCACCCTGGCGACCACACGGTCTGGCGCATCACCGCGCAGGGTGAGACGACGGTGATGGGCGGGGCCGCGCTGCAGGAGGGCAGCGCCGACGGGCTGGGCGGCGCCGCGCGGTTTGTGCAGCCCATGGCCATCACCGTGGACGCACAGGACAATCTGTATGTGAGCGACGGCGGGTACCGCAGCCCGACGATCCGCCAAGGCCAGCTCGCGGGACCGCCGGCGATCACCACCCAACCGCAAAGTCAGACGGTGGTCGCCGGTGGGAGCGTCCAGTTCACCGTGATCGCCAGCGGCGTACCCGCCCCCACCTACCAATGGTATGTCAACGGCAGTCCTTTCAGCGGGGCAACGGGCAGCACCCTGAGCTTCGCCAATGCGCGGGCCTCCGATGCCGGTGACTACACTGTCGTCGTGGCCAACGCCCTCGGCAGCGTGACCAGCAGCGCCGCCACGCTGACGGTTTCTGCGGCCCCCGCATCGACGCCTGCCCCGGCATCCGGCGGCGGGGCAATGGATCCCTGGTTGGTCGGCCTGCTGGCTGCGCTGGCCGCGGCGCGGACCTTCGCGGGCAAATCATCGCTGGCGGCACGATCCTCGACGATCATGTCTTCCGCAGCGGGGTGGATTTCCGGATCGCCAGCGACGCGCTCATGTTTCACCGCCGCATCAACCGCGCTTTCGATCTCAGCCGGGGTTCCACCACCGTGATCGTTCCCACCTATCACAACTCGCGGACGGCCGCGAGTGGGCGCTGGATGAGGACCATAAATCTGATCCTCACGCAACGTCGCGGCCGGCCGTTCCATCGTTCTTCTGGCGTATCTCCACGAAACGATGATCGCGATTTTCCGGCGTACGGCTGAACCGGCGCCGGTGGTTGCCAGGTAGCGCAGGCGTCCCGCCTGAATCATCGGAGTCCAGCGTTCGCGCAACGCAAGCGTCTCGCCCGCCGGGAAAACGAGGCAGGCGAAACGCCCGTCCTGCAATCGCCGCCACGTTTTGCCTTTTCAGATTCTCCAAGCGCGGCCACGGTCTGAGGCGGCGCCCCGCCAGTCACATCCATGACCTCCGTCGCCCCGCATCCGACCGACCCTCCCCAAGACCGCGACCGGCCCTATCCCGGCGCGCGGGCGGCGCTCGGGCTGCTGCTGCTGATCAATTTGTTCAACTACATCGACCGCAACGTGCTCGCGGCCGTCGTCCCCTGGATCAAGGAATCCTTTTTTGGCGCGAACAGCGCCATGGGTGGCGGCCGCACGCTCACCGCCCTGTTGGACTGGTCGCAGCGGCACCTGGGCTTCAAGCCGGAGAATGCTCTGATCGGAATCCTCGGCGCCGCGTTCATGGTCATCTACACGGTTGGCGCTCCCGTTTTCGGTCGACTGGCTGAGCGCTACTCGCGCTGGGTGCTGGTGGCCATCGGGGTGATTCTCTGGAGCCTGGCCAGCGGCGCCTCGGGACTGGCGATGACATTCATGCTGCTCCTGCTGACCCGCTGCTTCGTCGGCGTCGGCGAGGCGGCCTACGGCCCGGTCGCGCCCTCCATCATCTCCGATTTCTATCCGGTCAGGATTCGCGGTCAGGTCCTGGCGTGGTTCTACATGGCGATCCCGGTGGGCAGCGCGCTCGGCTACGTTCTCGGCGAGACCGTGGCGAAATCCGGCCTCGGCCCTTGGGGCGCGCGCAGCTTGGGCGGCAGTGCCGAGAGCTGGCGCTGGGCGTTCTATCTCGTCGTGGGGCCGGGGCTTCTGCTGGGCGTCTGGAGCTTCTTCATGCGCGAGCCGCCGCGCGGGCAGGCGGACCTCGCGCAGGCCGCGCCCGCGGCCGCCGTGCGTTGGCGCGACTACCGGCTGCTCCTGCGCACTCCCTCCTACGTGCTTTGCACGCTGGGCATGGCGGCGATGACCTTTGCCATCGGCGGCATGGCGTTCTGGATGCCCTACTACCTGCAACACCGCCCGGGTACGGGTGGAGCCCCGATCACCACCTTCGGCGCCATCGTCGTCGTGGCGGGATTGACCGCAACCTTCCTGGGCGGCTTCGCCGGCGACAAACTGCGGGCGCGTTTCCCCGGCTCCTATTTCCTCGTGTCCGGCGCGGCGATGCTGGCGGGCTTCCCGCTCTTTCTCGCCGTGCTGAAAGCGCCGTTCCCCCTGGCCTGGGGGCTGATCTTCCTCGCCTGCTTCTGCCTGTTCTTCAACACCGGCCCCTCCAACACGATCCTGGCGAACGTCACGCATCCGTCCATGCGCGCCGCCGGCTTCGCCCTGAATATCTTCGTCATCCATGCGCTGGGTGACGTGATCTCACCCGTGGTCATCGGCGTGCTGAGCGACAAGTACAGCATGAACGTCGGCTTCGTTGTGGTGGGTGTGATGTTCCTTGTCGCCGGCGTGCTGTGGCTGTGCGGCGCGCCCTTCCTGCAACGGGACACGGAACGGGCGCCGCGGATTCTGCCGGAGGCGTCCCGCCCTTCTTGAGCCGGAACATGGCGTGGGACCACGAGTGCAGTCGTGGGGGGTGAGCAAGTTCGGTGGGAAGGCCGGACCTTGGTCCGCGCCGCTCTTCGCGAAAAAAGATACGCACCAAGGCGCGGCCTTACGGTCCGACTGCAGGGTTGGCGGAGGCCCGCCCGCATGCGGCCCCGGCTGCCGCCGCGCTCGGCTCACCGCAGGGCGGGTGGCATGATCTCCAGGCAGAGCGAATACTCGCGGTAACCCATCGCCTTCCAGAAGGCGACACCGGCCGCGTTCGCGCATAGCACTTCGACCGTCAGCCGCTTGCCGGGCGGCCAGATCTTGTCGATGAGCAGGCGCATCACGCGGCGGCCAATGCCCTGCCGCCGCCGGTTCCGCGTCACAAACAGATGCCGCAGGTAGATCTGGTCCGCCGACTCGCGGTAGAGCGCGTAGGCCACCACCTCGCCGTTCTCCTCGAACAATTCCGCCGTGTACTCGCCGCGGGCGAGCCAGCGACGCATGCGCTGGGCCAGTTGCGTCTCGGTCATCGGATTGCGATGGCCCTCGTCGCGAATCAGTTGGTGGTTCAGGGCGGCCAGCAGGCGGCAGTCGGCGCGGCTCGCCCGGCGGTGCGTCAGCGTCGTCATGTGGTTTCTTCCCGCCCTGCCCCGGACACGCCCGCCCGCTGCCCCGGGACGCCTTCCCGGGCGGAACACCGGCTGACCGGCCCCTCGATGGCGAGATCCGCGGTGGCGCAGTGCATCAGTTGGCCTAAGCCGGATCCATGCAGTTGAAACTGTAGGGCCGCGCCTTGGCGCGTGCCGTTCACTCGCAAACACCGGCGCGGACCAAGGTCCGGCCCTATAACCGAACGGTGACGGACGTCGCGAG
>JBGOXZ010000210.1:0-5348 GCA_041479395.1 Opitutaceae bacterium | reverse complement strand
CTCCGTGCGCTCGAGGTCGTCCGGCACTATGCCCAGCTGCGCTACACGCTCGTGCCCTATCTCCGCCAATGTGCCGAGGAATCGTCGCGGACGGGCCTGCCGATTCTGCGCCACCTCGCTCTCGAATTTCCCGACGACCCGGCGGTGATCAACATCGACGACGAATACCTGCTCGGTCCCGCCGTGCTCGTCGCGCCGATGATGGAGAATGGCGCCCGCGAGCGCCTCGTGTACCTCCCCGCCGGCGAGTGGTGCTCCTTCGAAAACCTAGCGGAGCGCTTCGCCGGCGGCCGCTACTACCGCGTGGCTGCGCCGCTGGAGCGCGTGCCACTTTTCGTTCGCTGCGGTGCCACCCTGCCGCGCTACGCCACCGCGCCCCTGCACTTGAAAGGCGAGCTGCCACCCGTCATCAACTGGACGGTCCCCTGAATTGACGCTCCAGTTTTCCGGCGCCCAGTGAACCGGCCTCCTCGAAACTGAACCGCACGATTCCGCTGCCGGCCACGACAGCACCGAGCCCCGGTTCCGTCCGCCACTCTTGAAACCCCATTTCCCTGCCCATGAAATCGAAGAAATCTTCAGTCCAAGTCGGCTCTGCCAGGACCACGCGCGCTGTTTGCTCCGGCGTTTCCGGTTCGTTCGCCGCGCGCGTGAAAGCCGTCCGCACCGCCCACGAAGCCCTCCTCAGGCGGAAGAACACCGTTGATCCCGAGTGGGACAACGGCGTCTTCGAGCGCTTCAAGCACCCGGTCATCACGTACCGGCACACGCCGCTCGAGTGGCGCTATGACTTCAATCCGCTAACGAACCCGTTCTTCATGGAGCGGCTCGGCATCAACGCCACGCTCAATCCCGGCGCCTTCTACTGGAACGGCAAGGTGCACCTTGTCGTGCGCACCGAAGGCTGTGACCGCAAAAGCTTCTTCGCCATCGCCGAGAGTCCCAACGGCCTCGACCACTTTCGCTTCTGGGACGAGCCCTGCGACATTCCCGAGCTGAAGCCCGAGACGAACCTCTACGACATGCGCATCACCTTCCACGCGGACGGCTGGATCTACGGTGTGTTCTGCGCGGAGGCGAAGGATCCCGCTGCGCCCGCCGGCGACCTCTCCTCGGCGGTGGCCCAGGCCGGCATCGTCCGCACCAAGGATTTCAAGAAATGGGAGCGCCTGCCCAACCTCAAGACCCCGGCCTCGCAGCAGCGCAACGTCGTTCTTCACCCCGAATTCGTGCACGGCAAATACGCCTTCTACACGCGCCCGATGGACGGCTTCATCGACGTCGGCTCCGGTGGCGGCATCGGCTGGACGCTCTGCGACAATATCACCACCGGTGTCACCGGACCGGAGACGATCATCGACGCCCGCGCCTACCACACCGTCAAGGAGTCCAAGAACGGCCAGGGTCCCATTCCCATCAAGACGCCGCAGGGCTGGCTGCATCTCGCCCATGGCGTGCGCAACTGCGCGGCCGGCCTGCGCTACGTCCTCTACATGTTCATGACCTCGCTCGAGGATCCGGCGAAGGTCATCGCGCGCCCGGGCGGCTACTTCCTTGCGCCCTACGAGAGCGAGCGGGTCGGCGACGTGTCGAACGTCACCTTCAGCAACGGCTGGGTACGGCTGCCCGACGACACCGTGCTGATCTACTACGGCGGCTCCGACACCCGCTGCTACGTTGCGCGCAGCACGGTGGCCACGCTCGTCGACTGGTGTCTGCACACGCCGGAGGACGGCCGAAACACCCGCGGCTGCGTCGATCAGCGTCTCGCGCTCCTTCGCGCCAACCAAACATTTCACCACTGAAAGCCACAACCGATCTGCGCCGCCACGCCGCATGAATCCGCTCGCCTGCCTCTTTCGCCAATCCCCGCTCCGGACCGCCGTCGCGTTGGTCGTCGGGATGATTCCGTCTCTGAGTCGCGGCGGCAATCCGCTGATTCCCACGGTGCACTCCGCCGACCCATCGGGTCACATCTGGCCGGGCGATGCCCGGCTGTGGATCTACGCCTCCCACGACCAGCCGGGCACCAACACCCACGACACGATGATCAGCTACCACGTCTTTTCGTCGGCCGATCTCATCAATTGGATCGACTACGGCGTGGTCCTGCACCTCAAGGACGTGAAATGGGCCGCGAGCCATATGTGGGCCATCGACGCGGTGCGCTGGAACGGCACCTACTACCTCGTCTTCTGCGCCCAGGAGAAAGGCACCGGCATCTTCCGGACCGGCATGGCGGTCAGCCAGCAGCCGCAAGGTCCCTTCACCGACATCGGGTTCATCAAGGGCGTGGACTGGGGACAGGATCCAGCGCTGTTCGTCGATGACGACGGCCAGCCCTACCTGTTCTGGGGTTGCGGCGGGAATTGCTTTGGCGCCCGGCTCACCGGTGACCTCATGTCCGTTGTCCCGGGTACCACCGTACGGCTCACCGACCAGCTGACCTACGTGTACGAGGGACCGTGGGTTCACAAGTACCGGGGCAGGTACTACCTTTCGTATCCCGGTCTGCCCGGCAACAAATGGCCGGAGCACATGTACTATGCGACCGCCGACCAGCCACTCGGACCGTACACCTTCCAAGCCGAGTATCTCGGCGCGTTCAAGGGCCAGGCGGGCACCAATCACGGTTCGATCCTGGAGTACAAGGGCACATGGTACGCCCTCTACCACAGTGCGTGGCTCGCGGGCGGCAACGGCACGTGCCGCAACCTGATGATGGATGAGCTGCACTACAACGCCGATGGTACCATCCGACCCATCACTCCCACCACGGCCGGTGTCGCGGCGGACGGCGTCACGCCCGGGCCGTCCCACTGCGCCCTGCTGCTGGAGGCGGAGAACGGCGAGGCTGCTTGCGGATCCCTGCTCGGCACTCGCGTCGCGACCGAGCGCCCCGGCTATTCCGGCTCCGGCTATGTCCGCGGATTCGATCATCCGAACGACGCCGTCACCGTGATGGCCCAGGCAGCCAAGCCTGCCCCCTACCACCTGAAGATCCGGTACGTGGCTCCCGCCGGCGACCAAAAGAACAAGCTCCTGGTGAACTACACTCTGATCGATGACCCGGGCTCCGACGATCCCGGCCGGTACGATAAGTCCATCACGTTTCCCAAGGCCGGCCAGTGGACCGAACTGGACGTTGGCATCGTCAACCTCAAAGAGGGCGACAACTACCTCAAGCTCTATAGCAAGACCGGCGGCATCGAAGTAGACTACTTCAAACTGGAGCCGGTCTCTCCCGCGGGGTGACTTGGGGGCCGACGCCTTCCCGCGCGAGTCTATTGCCGGTCTTGGTGCCACCGGCCACCTGCAGTCCCCCTCCAAATCATGAGGGCCGCCCCTTGTGGAGGCGGCCCTGCATGACCTAACACCAAGCAAACCGTAAGAACTACAACAATGGTCGCTCTAAGAACGACGCTTGTTTCGTGGGAGATAGACGCAGCGGAATTGAAAGCGTTGAATAATTGTTTTGTGAATTCCGTGTGAACAACGCCCTCCGGTGTCAGCTCCTTCCGGACGCCGCCCACCCACCCGTCTGCTCCGCAAGCTGCTCTAGGTAAACAACTCCGATGGCATCACCGGCGACACACTGGCGGCATCAGCCAGCACGTCAACCGACCGGCGTGGCGTGCTCTTGAGCGGATAGCGGAAGGTTTGGCCCTGATAATTCTTGAACACCACCTCGTCGTCGGTGATGCGCTCGATGTACTCGGGGTTAATGGGCACCTTGCCGCCGCCGCCCGGCGCGTCGATGACATATTGCGGCACGGCATAGCCGGTGGTGTGGCCGCGGAGCGCGCGGATGATCTCGATGCCCTTGCGCACGTCGACCTTGAAGTGCGAACCGCCGGTGATGAGGTCCATCTGGTAGAGATAGTAGGGCCGGACGCGCATCCGCAGCAGGCGGTGCACCAGCGCCTTCATGACGTCGGCATCGTCGTTCACGCCGCGCAGCAGCACGCTCTGGTTGCCCAGCGGCACGCCGGCAAAGGCAAGGCGGTCGCAGGCCTCCTTGAGTTCCCGCGTGCATTCCTTCGGGTGGTTGACGTGGATGCTCATCCAGATCGGGCCGTGCTTCCGGAACACCTCGCACAGCTCCGGTGTGATGCGCTGCGGCAGGAAGACGGGGATGCGCGAGCCGATGCGGATGAATTCCACGTGCTTGATGGCGCGCAGCCGGCCCAACAGATGGTCGAGCTTGCGGTCGGAGAGGAGCAACGGGTCCCCACCGCTCAGCAGCACGTCGCGCACTTCGGGGTGTGCCTCGACGTAACGCAGCCCCCGTTCGTACTCGGGGTGAAAATTGTAGTCCTGCGCGTTGCTGACGAGACGGCTGCGCGTGCAGTAGCGGCAGTAGGCGGCGCAGCGATCGGTCACGAGGAACAACACGCGGTCGGGATAACGGTGCACCAAGCCCGGCACGGGCGAGTGCGCGTCTTCGCGGAGCGAGTCGAGCATCTCCTCTTCCGACACGACCATTTCGTCGCCGCGCGGGATGACCTGCCGGCGGATCGGACAGTCGGGATCGTTGCGATCAATGAGGTTGAAGAAGTAGGGAGTGATCGCGAGCGCCAGCTTTTGGTTCGCGAACAGGCAGCCCGCCCGTTCGGCGGGTGTGAGCGTCATAAACTGCTCGAGCTGGGCCGCGGTCGTGATGCGGTTCTTGAGCTGCCAGTTCCAATCCCGCCAGTCGGACTCCGGAACGTGCTGCCAAAACCCCTGACCCTCAAACCAAGCGGAACGGTCTTCAAGGTAGGACATGTTGCAGGGGAAAAGTAATAAGCCACCTAACCAGTCTGTCAAACGACCGGATGGGAGGGCGCCCGCACACCCGGCCCTCGCGGCGACCGGCACACCGGCGCGGCTCTAAGGCGAAAAGATGCCCCAGTGGAACTGCTGATCACAGGCAAGCAGGTAGATCATCGCCACATACACCCACACCACGACCAGCGCGATGTTCGCGATCAGCCCGCGTTTGCCAGACCGGTTGTCCAACTCAGTTTTGTCCGCACTCATGGCCACACCATGCTGCAGGAATTCCCCGGTTGCGCAAGCGCCAGACGTTGCCTCCCGGCGCCGGCGGCGCCCCGTGCGGGGCAGCCAGTCCGCCGGGTGAATGGCCCCTCAACTCGCCGTCTCCGCGGCGAGTCCCGGCTCCATCACGCGGATGGGAACGATGGCGCACGGCAGCCCGAGGAGGAAAAGCCGGCGCTGCAACGCAAAGGCCGTGTAATTGTGCAGCCAGCGCGTGACGAAGGTTTCACGTTCGAAGACCAGCTGGCCGCTGAAAAACACCACCTGCGGATGCCGCGCTACCAAGTCGGGCAGCAGTTTCTCAAATT
>JBGOXZ010000209.1:0-5357 GCA_041479395.1 Opitutaceae bacterium | reverse complement strand
GTGCGGACTGAAGCCCTGCACTGCGTCGAGTCGGGCTGTCGTCGCGGCGCGGGGTGACTTCGAGGAGGCGCCGCAGGCACCGCCTCAGCCGGAACGATGCAGTTGAACGACAGACTCACTCGCGACGTCCGTCACCGTTCGGTTGTAGGGCCGGACCTTGGTCCGCGCCGGTGCTTGCGAGTGAACGGCACGCGCCAAGGCGCGGCCCTACAGATTCAACTGCATGGATCCGCCTCAGTGGGTGGCGACGTAGGGTTCGATGGGACGGACGCCCGGGAGCGTGCACGCAGCGTCGCGCGAAACGGGGTCGGCGAAGAGATAGACGGCATAGCCGCCGAAGCCGCCGCCGCAATATTTCCAGGCGAGCGCCCCGCCCAGATCGTCCGGCAGCGGCTCCATGCCTTCGGCGCGCTGCACGGCGTACGATTGCCGCACCGCGTCGACCAGTTGCGCCAGATCCTGCCGCCAAACGGCGTCACGGGCAGTCCGGCCGGCCCGCGTGATGGCTTCGTAATCGCGCCGCTGGTTGGCGACGCCGGGCGTCGAGTGCGAGCGGCCGGTCCACCGCAGAGCCATGCGGCCGCGCAGCAGCGCGCCGTCGCTCTTCAGCTCCAGCTCCGGCCGCGGGCCGCTGCGCCACACGCACAGGCCCGTCTCGCAGATGACCGCCGGGTCCTGCCAGCCCACACCGAGGTCGATTTCGGACATGACGCTGTCCTTGCCGTTGAGCAGGGCCCAGGCGCCGCTGCCGCCGAGGCCGGCATTGCGTTCGTAGGGCCAGGCGCGCAGCGAGACGGTGGGGGAGATGGCGCAGTTGACGATGTAACCGTCCGGCCGCGCGAAACGGGGGACGTCGAGCCAACCGCCGGCGAAGTCGACGCGCAGCGGCGCCTCCTGCGGCGCGCGGATCCAGCGGACGATCTCCGTGGTCGAGATGGGTGGAAATTGCGGTGGTGTCTTTGGCAGCACGGCGTAGCGCGCGCCGACCTCGGCGCACAACGCCTGCTTGCGCGCGGTGTACTTGTCGTCCTCGGTCACGGCCAGGATGTGCGGCCGCAGGCGCAGGAACTCCTCCTTGAAGTCGAGTCCCTCCTCCGTGCCGGTGCCAATCACGACTTGGTCGACGGCACCGAGCGAGGCGATCAGCGCGCGCTTGTGCTCGTCGGGCAGGGAGCTGCGCCGCTGCTTGTACCGCCACAGCACCTCGGCGGAGGCGAAGGAGACCGTGAGGTGGTCGCCCAATGCGCGCGCTTCGCGGAAGAACTGCAGATGACCCGCGTGGAGAATATCGTAGAAGCCGGAAACAAAGACCCTGATCATGGATGTGGGCTAGCACGACGCAGCCTTCCATCCGCGTCAACACGGCGCTGGACGGCTGGGAAATCACCCCCGCCGCTGCGCTGGCGCGGTGCAGTCTGTCTTTGCCAAAACGCCTGTCATCTGACTTTGTCGGGCCATGCGCATCGCCGTCCTGGCCGACACGCACGACCGCTATCCGTCCGGCCTGCCGGAGCGTCTGCGCGCCGCGGACGAGATCTGGCATTTGGGCGACGTGTGCGACTCCGCGCTGCTGGTGGCGTTCGAGCAGCTGGGACCGCCGCTTCGCGTGGTGCGCGGCAACTGCGATTGGTACCCGGGCTGGCCGCGGGAACTTCACCTGCAGCGTGGCGGCGTGCGTTTTGTGTTGATTCACGCGCCGCCGGCACGAACTCCGCAGGAGGCGGACGTGGTGCTGCACGGCCACACCCATGTGCCGCGCGACGAAACCGATCCGCTCGGCGTGCGCTGGCTGAATCCCGGGTGCATCACGCGGCCCCGCCGCGGCACGCCGCCGAGCTTCGGGTGGCTGAATGTCCGGTCGGGGAAGCTGGATTGGCGGATCGAGCCGCTGTGAATCGCCATGAGGAGGAATCTGCCCAATCTGATCACTCTGACCCGCTTCGTGTTTGCGGCGGCAATGACCGCGGTGGCGGTCGGCGGAGGGACGCGCGGCTGGTTTGTCGTCTGGCTGGCGGTGGCGCTGGTGTCCGACGCGCTGGACGGCTTCCTGGCGCGCCAATTGGGGGCGGTCTCCGAACTCGGCCGCAAGCTCGACAGTTGGGCGGACTATTTGGTCATGGTGACGGGCGTGTTCGGCCTCTGGGTTCTCTGGCCTGAAACCGTTTATCGGGAGGCGGCGTGGCTGGTTACCGGTTTCGTCGCGTTTTTTGCTTCCGTGGTTTATGGCCTCGTGCGCTGGCGCCGGCTGCTGGGCTACCATACCTGGGTATCGAAGGCGCTCGCCGTCGCGCTGTCGGTGGCGCTTCTGGCGTTGCTCGCCGGTTGGTCGGCGGTGCCGCTTCATGTCGTGGTGGTGGCGCAGGTCGTGGGGGCGGTGGAGGAGTTGGCGATCGCCGTGGCGCTGCCCGGGTTTTCCGGGCTGATGCCCAGCCTGTGGCACGCCCTGCGGCAGCGGCGGGCGGAGCAGAAGCGGGCGTGAAATCTGCTCCACGCAGGCCGTGAGGATCGAACTTCTGACCAGGGAAACCCACGCGGCGCGGTTGCCGGAACTGGGCGCGTTGCTGATCGATGCCGTGCGGCACGGCGCGTCGGTGGGCTTTGTGCTGCCGTTGGCCGACGGCGAGGTGGAGGACTACTGGCGCAAGGTGTGCGCGGATGTCGCCGCCGGACAAAGACTGCTCTTCGCCGCGTTCGACGAGGCCGGGCGTCTGGTTGGCAGCGCGCAATTGGTGCTCGAGCCGCGGGCCAACGGCCGGCATCGCGCCGAGGTCCAGAAGGTCATGGTGCTGGCGTCGCACCGCGGCCGCGAGATCGGCGCGGCGCTCATGGCGCGGATCGAAGCCGAGGCCCACGCGCGCGGCCGTCTCCTGCTGTATCTGGACACGAGCGTGGGGGAGAGCGGCGCCACCAGGTTCTACGACCGGCTGGGCTACACCTTCGTCGGCGGCATTCCGGATTTCGCCGCCAATCCCGACGGCAACCTGGCGCCGAACGCCATCTACTACAAACGGCTGGGCGCACCGGGGGCGAGGGCAAAACCACGTTTGTCACGTAATAAGTGACATAGTTCTCCCGCAGTCAGAGCGGCCCATCGAACATTTGTCACGCAATACGTGACAAACTTGCGGGCGGCGGCGGGGTTCACGCGTCGCGTTGAAAACCGTAGGCGCGCTCGACGCGGGCGATCCGGATCTCGTAGGCCCCATACCAGGTCGCGCGACCGCCGTGCTGGGCCTTCTCGTGCTCGGGGTCGCGCTTCCAGGCGCGGATCGCGGCTTCGTCGCGCCAGTAACTCACGGTGATGCCCACGCCGTCGGCGCCGCGCACGCTCTCGATGCCGAGGAAACCGTCCCGGCCCGCGCTCAGCTCGACCATTTTTTGCGACATCGCGTTGTAACCGTGAGCGCCCCCGGTGCGTTTGGAGGTGAAGATCACGGCATAGTAGGGAGGCTCGGGGGTGCGGGCGAGGCCTGGGGTCGTGCTCATGGTTCGGAAGCTAGCGGCACCGGCGAATGAGGCAAATTCGCCCGGGTACTGCGCGGCCGGGAAATGGCGGCTGGTCTTCCGGCCAGAAAATGTTTTAGCCGTAGCCATGCCGTCGAGATTCGAGCTGAGAAGGGAACCGGCGCCACCGCCGGGCCGAGCCCGCGCGCCCGGGGCTCCAGAGCGTGGGCGAAGGGAGCCGCGCGGGCGGGCAGCCATCCCGGGGTCAAGACCCGCACCGGGTGCGGATGCCACCCTGGCGGGCTGAATCGTGGCCGTGCAGGGCGCACCCATCGTGGCGGAACCGCCGTCCATGCTCGTGAGACCAGCCGGGGCGATCGGGCCCGAGGTCAGGTTTGCGCGCAGCGAGCGGGCGCGCCGCTACCGGCTCACCTTGCGGCGCGACGGGGTGGCCGTGGCCACCATCCCGCGCCATGGCTCGGAGCGCGAGGCGTGGCGTTTTGTGGCGCAGCATCGCGCGTGGCTGGAACGCGCCTGGGCGCGGCAGCAGGCGCGGCCGCGCGCGGCCGAGGTGTGGACGGCCGGCACCGCGGTCCTTTGGCGGGGCGAGGCGCAGACGATCCGCGTGGCGGCGGGCGGCGAGCAGCCGATGGTCTGCCTCGGCGCCGACGTGTTTCGTGTGCCGCGGCTCGACGGCGATCTGCGCCCGGCGCTCGAGGCCCAGTTTGCGCGCCGGGCGCGCATCGAGCTGCCCGCCCGGACGTGGGAGCTGGCGGCCGAAGCCGGCTTCGCGATCAAGACCGTCACGATCCGCAGCCAGCGCTCGCGCTGGGGCTCCTGTTCGGCGGGCGGCACGATCTCCCTCAACCGGCGGCTGGTGCAGGCGCCTGATTTCGTGCGCGATTACATCATCTACCACGAGCTGATGCATCTGCGGGAGATGAACCATTCGGGGCGGTTCTGGGCGCGCGTCGCGGCGGTCTGCCCCGCGTGGCGCACCGCGGAGCGCTGGCTCAAACGGCACGCCAGCCTGCTGGGAATGTGAACCTCCCCCCGCACCGGCATCACGCCCGCGGCGCCGGTTTTGCCGGAACCAATGCGCTGGCCAGCACTGACATGGTCAGCACGCCGCCGATGACGCCGAGCGAGACCACCGTGGAGATGTCGACCCAGGGTTCGACCAGCATCTTGACTCCGATGAAAGCGAGGATGATCGCGAGCCCGAGCTTCAGGTAGCGGAAGAGCTGCATGACGCCGTTGAGCGCGAAGTACAGGGAGCGCAGGCCGAGAATGGCAAAGATATTGGAGGTGAGGGCCACAAAGCCGTCCTTGGTGATCGCCAGCACCGCGGGCAGGGAGTCGAGCGCGAAGACCAGATCGGTGGTCTCCACGACGAGCAGCACGATGAAGAGCGGCGTGGCCGTCCACCGGCCCGACTCGCGGATGAAGAAGTGCCCCTCCTCCTGACGCGGCGCCACCGGGAAGAACCGTCGGAAGAGCCGCACGGCCAGATTGTGGTCGGGATTGACGTCCACCTCCTCCTTGCGCGGCAGCGCCATCTTGACGCCCGTATAAATGAGGAACGCGCCGAAAAGGTAGAGCACCCAATGAAAGCGCTGGATCACGCTCACGCCAGCCAAAATGAACGTCGCGCGCATCAGCACGGCGCCGAGAATGCCCCAGAACAGCACGCGGTGCTGCCATTTCGGCGCGACCTGAAAATAGGCAAAGATGACGATGAAAATAAAGACGTTGTCCACGCTCAGGCACAGCTCGACGAGATAAGCCGCCAGAAACTGATTGCCGAGTTCGGTGCCCCGCCAGTGGTAGACCAGGCCGTTGAAGACCAGCGCCAGGGTGAGCCACACGCCGCACCAGACGAGCGCCTCCCGCATTTTCACCTCGTGCGACTC
>JBGOXZ010000208.1:0-5383 GCA_041479395.1 Opitutaceae bacterium | reverse complement strand
GTGGGTTTCTCGCCGAACAGCCTGCGGTTCAAGTAGAGCCGCACCGCGTCGTAGCGGGAATAGACTTCAACCGTCAGTTCCTTTCCGTCCTGCCCCGGCCAGGTCCAGCTCGGCAGCGCCGGCGGCAGGGACCACGGCGTGAGATTCCAGGGCTTGCCGTCCGAGGTCGGCGCCAGCACGGCGGCATAGAGTTTCTCGCCGCGATCCCAGATGATGTTCCGATAGTGTGAAGCCGGTTTGCGCCAACCAGTGATGTCGAGGTCGCCGCAGTAGGCGCCGTGCCAGGGATACTGCACGCCCTCCCAATGCCGCACCGCCGGCTGGCCCGGTGGAAAGACGCGTCCGATGCCCGCCTCACCGAGGTAATCCAGCGCGCTCCAGACGAAGTCGCCGATCACGTACGGGTTGTCGTCAGCCGTCGCCCAGTTTTGAAAGGCCTCGCTCTGATACGATTCGGTGGAAAGGATGACGCGCGACGGCAGGCGGGCGTGGTCCTCGGCGTGGCGCGGCAGTTCATAGTTGTAGCCGGCGACATTGAGCGTGGCGAACACCGGATCGATCTCGGTCCAGCCGGCTTTGGGCCAAGTGCCGTTGATACCCGCCGTGATCGGCCGGGTGGAATCCAGCTCGCGGATGCGGTTCGCCAGCATCCTAGCGATGCGCGCACCATCGGCGGTGCCGCGCTCATACAGCTCGTTGCCGATGCTCCAGAACACGACGGACGGATGGCTGCGATCGCGCCGGACCATGGCGTCGAGGTCGCGCTGCCACCAATCCTTGAACACTACACTGTAGTCGTGAGGCATCTTGCCCTTTTCCCAGCAGTCGAAGGCCTCGTCCATCACGAGTAACCCGAGGCGGTCACAGGCGGCAAGAAACGCCGGCGAGGGCGGGTTGTGCGCTGTGCGCACCGCGTTGAAGCCGGCGGCCTTGAGGAGCTCGACGCGGCGCTCTTCGGCGCGGTCGAAGGCGGCGGCGCCCAGCGGACCGTTGTCGTGGTGGGCGCTCCCCCCGACGAGCTTGAGCGCCTCGCCGTTGAGTTCGAAGCCGCGGTCGGCCGAAACCGTGATCGTGCGCACGCCGAACGGCGTCTCTACCTGGTCGGCCTCGCGCCGCCCCACCCGCACCCGCGTGACGGCGCGATAAAGCACCGACGTCTCCGCCGACCAGAGCCGCGGATTCGAAATTGTAATGTAATCCGTTACCTGTCCCTCGGCATTCGGAGCCAGCTCTATCGGCGCGGAGGCCGTCGCAACGGTTCGGCCCTCGGGATCCAGCATTCGCGTTTCGGCGGACACGGAAACCGGCGCGTCGGTCTCGTTGCGCACGGCGGCCTCGACCCGGATCTTCGCCGCGGTGGCGGAGGCCTCGGTCGTCGAGACAAACACGCCCCAAGGCGCGATGTGCACGGGGTCGGTCACGTGCAGCCACACGTGGCGGTAAATGCCCGAGCCGCTGTACCAACGGCTGTTGGGCTGCTGCGAGTTGTCCACGCGCACGGCGAGCACGTTGGCGGCGCCGATCCGCAGGTTCGGGGTGAGGTCGTAGCAGAACGAGGTGTAGCCGTAGGGGTGCACGCCGAGACTCTGACCGTTGATCCAGACTTCCGCGTTCTCGTACACGCCCTCGAATTCGATCGTGATGCGCTGGCCGCTCCACGATGGCGGGGCAAAGACACTGTGCCGGTACCAGCCGATGCCGGTGGGGAAGAATCCGTCGCTGCCGGTTCCCGGCGCATTGGGGTCAACTGTGCCCTCGATGCTCCAGTCGTGCGGCAAATTGACCGGGCGCCAGTCCTGGTCGTCGTAGGCCGGCTGGCTCGCCGCCGGCACGTCGCCGAGATGAAACCGCCAGTCGGCATCAAGCAGGACCCGTTCCCGACCGCGGGCGGATCCCGGCGCGCCCAAGACCAAGCCCAGGCACACCCAGCCCAGGCTGACGGCAGGCAGATGGTGTTGGTTCATGGAGGAAGGGGGCGGGAATCCGACGCCGGCCGGCGTTTCCAGTAGTTGGCGAGAATGGAGCCCGAGACGTTCATCCAGGGGCTGAAGACGGCGGCAGCGAGGCCGACCGTGCCGAGTTTGCCCATGGCGCCGGCCAGGCCCGAGGCCATGCCGCCGTTCTGCAGACCGACTTCAAACGCCACCGAGCGGGCCGAGTTCTTGTCCAGCCCGGCGCCGCGGCTCAGCCAGTAGCCGAAAATGTAGCCCGCCGCGTTGTGCAGCGCCGAGGCCAGGAAAAGCAGCGCGCCCACCTGCAGCAGGTTGTCGCGCCCGGCCGCCGTCGTCACCGTGGTGAAATAGACGATGCCCGCCATCGAGGCCACGGGCATGAGCCGGTCGACCTGCGGCCAGCGTGTCGCCAGCCCGTGATAAACCACGCCGAAGACGATCGCTCCGGCGAAAAAGCCAAGCACGCCGACGGCGGTCAACGCCGTTTCCGGGAGCGCGCCCTGCAGACGGCTCCACCCGCCGAGGGCGAGGAAGACGAGCCACGCCCCACCGAGGCCCGCCGCCCCCTGCACCCGGCGCCGGCCGCGCGACGAGGCGTGCTTCAGATAATCGTGCAGCAGCGCCGCCCCGATCGGCACGATGACGATTTCGACGATCTCCATCATCATGTTGAAAAACTTCACCTCGACCAGGGCGCCAGCCAGCAACTTCATCCAAAGCGGCGTCATCAGCGGCGCGACCATCGTCGTGATGGCAGTGACGGTGACGGACAGCGCCAGGTTGGCCCGCGCCAGATAAGCCATGACATTCGACGCCAGCCCGCTGGAGCACGAGCCGATGAGGATGATGCCGGCGGCGATCTCGGGCGGGAAATGGAAGATCTTGGTCAACGCCAGCCCGACGAGCGGCATCACCGAAAAATGGCAGACGATGCCCACCAGCACGCCGCGCGGGGTCTTCGCCACGCCGGCGAAGTCCCGCAGGCTCATCTGCGTGCCCATGCCGAACATCACCGTCTGCACGACGAGGAGGATCACCCACTTGTTGCGCAGATCGAGGTCGCCCCACCGCAGGAACGCCGCCGGATGGATGAGGCCCGCCGTCACCGCCGCCACAATCCAAGCCGTGAACTGGTAGCCTCGCAGCGCCGGGTATGCCCCGATGCCCGCGGCCAGCCCCACGGTCAGAGCCATGGCTGCCGGCTGCCAGAGTGGCGGACGCCCTGCCGCCAGCCCCACGGCGAGCAGAATCAAGCCAAGGCCGGCAACGCCGAGACAGAGTTTTCGAAACGCAGCCATGCGGTCTTCGCTACAATACGGTGGCCAGGTATTCGATTGCCAGCGGCGGACTGGCGAGAATGGGCACGCGCCGGTCAGTCTCCGCGAGACCCTCCACCACCTGCGCCATCGAGGCCTGCGCCAGCACGATCACGTCGACCCGCCCGGCCAGCTCCTTGAGCGCTGCCGCGACCATCGCGTCATGCTTCATGGCATCGCCACCCATCAAGGCGTCGTACGCACCTTTGCAAAGCCGCGACGATAGTTCGATCTGCCGGCCGGCTGCCTCGGCCCGGCGGCGAATCAGATCGGCGGTCGGCGTAAGCGTCGTTGACAGCGTGGCGATGACGCCGATTTTGCGGCCCGCCTGCACCGCACTATCCGCCATCGGTCGATCGACCCGGAGCACCGGCACGCCGATCAGGGGCGCGGCCGCCTCCACCGCGGGCCCGATTGAGGAGCACGTCACGAGGATGTAATCCGCGCCCGCTGCCTCGGCCGAGCGAATGTGCCCCGCCACCCGGCTTGCGGTCTGTGGGGTCAATGCGCCGTGTGCGATCACGTCCTTGATCAGGCTGTCGTCGACAATGTTGAAGGTGTCCACGTGGGGCAGCTTCGCCCGGCACAGCTGCTGGAACACCGGAACGAGCGTCGCCGACGTGTGCACCAGTCCGAGGGTTTTTCGTTTCATGGTTTTATTCTCCGGTTTGCGGTTTTCCCCGCGCTACGAGACCAAAGTAGTCCTCGCCACCGACCTGCCCGCCTTTGAAATTCATTTCCAAGCCATCAACCGGTGAAGCCGGGGCGCGCGCCCGGCAAAGTGGGGCGCCCGGCGCGAGCGGCGCGATCATTTCCACCGCCTCAATGCCGAGCGTGCGCGCCACGTGACTCGAAGTGTCACCGCCCGCGATCACCGCCCGCTGCACTCCCGTATGTTCGACCGCCGCCCGAATCACGCGGCCCAGCGCCGCGCCGAGAATCTGGGCCGAACGGCCCTCCTGATCAGTCATTCGCGGGTCCACCTTTCCGCGGCTCGTGTGCACGATGACGCTGCACCCGGCCTGCAGGTGGGTGATGGTCGCTGCCACCGCCGGCCGCAAGGCCTCGAGCGGATCGCCGGCCTTCACCAACACCACTGGATCGAGCGCCACCTCCGCAAAGTTGTGCGCCAGCGCCCAGGCAATCTGGCTGGCGGTCACCGGCGAACAACTGCCCGAAGCCACGAGCAGCGGCTCGGCCGGCCCCGGATCGCCCCAGTGTCCTGCCGGGCTCAACCGGCCTTGGGCAGCCCAATGCGCGCCCAGGGCCATTTCCACCCCGGAAGAACCGACGGAAAACAGCGGCCGCGCGCGGCTCGCGTAGGTATCGATCAATCCGCCAATGCGTGCCAGTTGTTCCGCATAGAGCACGTCGAACAGCACAATCTCGGCACCGTCCGCCAAAATGCCCTCCAGCGCTGCGCGCGCCTCCGTTTCGGGCAACGCCAGTTGCAGGATGTCGAACAATCCGATGCGCTTCTTCGTCTGTTTCGCCAGGTGCAGCCGCAGATCGCTCTCATTGGCCGGGGTGACCGGATGCCGGCTCATCGCCAGATGCCGGTCCAGCCGATGGATCGCCCCGGCGCTGCCGATACCCATCCGGGCGAAAAGGTTTCCAAACACGCAATGCCGTCCCAGCGCCGGCGCGCCCACCAGAAGCGGCACAAACCCCGCCTTAAAGACTCGTGCCGCCACGTCGATCGCCCGCCCGATGCTGCCGATCATTGGCGACGAATCGAACGTGGAGCAGACCTTGTAGTGCACGTGCGGCGCCCCCAATGCGCGCAAGGCGGATAACGCCGGCCGCAATTCCGTCTCCATGGCACCGGGAGTCATGGTACGCGTCATGCCGGCCACGCCGATCGCCTGAAGCCCTTGGTAGCGCGCCAGCCTGGCGGGAGTCGGTGGCTTGATGAACAGTGCGGTCCGTGCCCCGGCGCGCGTCAGAAACTCAAGGGCGTCCGTCGAGCCGGTAAAATCATCGCCATAATAGGCCAGCAGCAATGGATTCGCCTTGGTCATCGTTTCACCTTGTCTTGCCGAACCTGGCGATCGACCTCGCCAGCGCGGGATACTTCCGGGCGGCCTGTTGCGGGGTGAGCCCCTCGACCGCGGC
>JBGOXZ010000207.1:0-5388 GCA_041479395.1 Opitutaceae bacterium | reverse complement strand
CTTTCTCGAGGCGCTGTTGCGTTACCGGGCGAAACTGGCCCCGGGCCAACCGTGATTCGGGTCCAGACCCGTTTTTCCGCCGCCGGAGCGGTTTTCACGCCCGTGAGATGCGCACCGACACGACATCCACCGCGCCTTTCCGTCTCGCCGCCGCGTGAAATGCCGTGCAAGACTCCACCCCCATGATGCATCGGCGCTTCCCCTTGGTTTTGACCGTGTTCGGCGTGGCCGCGCTCTACGCCGGTGAACCGTCGCCGTCCGCGGCGCCGCTGGGCGCAAACGGTCCGACCCCCGTTCCCGCCTTATCCGCCCAAATCGACGGCGGGTTGTCGGTGGATCCGACTTTGCTCCACACCTATTCCACCCGCGTCGAAGCCGAATTGAAGAACAACATCCTCCCGTTCTGGCTGCAGCACGCGCGGGACCGCAAGCGCGGGGGCTTTTACGGAGAAATCAGCAACGATCTTGCCGTGAAGGACAACGAGCCGCGCGGCGCACTGCTCACCACGCGCATTCTCTGGACATTCTCCGCCGCCTACCGGCGCTACCAGGATCCGGCGTACCTCGAGATGGCGCGATGGGCCTACGACGACCTGCTGACGAGATTCTGGGACAAGGAGCAGGGCGGGCTGTTCTGGTCCATCACCGCCGACGGCAAACCGCTCGACACCCGGAAATCGATCTACGGCCAGGCATTCGGCATCTACGCGCTGTCGGAGTATCATCGCGCCACGGGCGACCGCGCGCCGCTTGACCGCGCGATTGCGCTGTATCGCACGGTCGAGTCCCACAGCCACGACCTTGCGCACCGTGGTTATTTCGAGGAGTTCACCCGGGAGTGGAAGCGGCTGTCCAACCCGCGCTGGAGCCTCGTCAGCACCCTGGGTCCGAAGTCCCAGAACACGCATCTGCACGTGATGGAGGCGTACGCCAACCTGCTGCGAGTCTGGCCCGATCCGGAGTTGCGCGGCAACCTGCACGACCTCGTGGACGTGATGCTGACGCGCATCCTGAATCCCGCCAATCACCACCTGCGACTGTTCCTCGACGACGACTGGACGCCGCGCTCCGACGGCATCTCGTACGGTCACGACATCGAATTCAGCTGGCTGCTTCTCGAGACCGCCGAGGTGCTGGGCGATCACGATCTGATCGCGCGGACCAGCACCGTCGCCGTGGAAGTCGCCCGGGCCACGCTGGCCGAAGGCGTGGACGCTGATGGCGGCGTCCTAAACGAGGCGGGTCCGAAAGGTTTGACCGACACGGGCAAGGAATGGTGGCCGCAGGCCGAGGCGGCGGTCGGCTTCCTCAATGCCTTCCAGCGATCCGGCGATCACCGCCTCCTGCAGGCCTCCCTGCACTCCTGGGATTTCATCGCGACGCATCTGGTCGACCGGGAACACGGCGAATGGTTTCGCGCCGTGACGAGAGATGGCATGGTCCGGCGACGGCAGGCCAAGGTGAGTCTCTGGAAATGTCCCTACCACAATGGGAGAGCCTGCATGGAGCTGCTCAGCCGCCTCGACGCCATCCTGGGAGCAGCGGCGCCGGCCCATATATCCGACACTCCAGGGCGATGACGATGGTCCGCGGCGATTTCATGCCACTACCTGGCTTGCTCTGCGACCCGCTCCGTGACGCGATCGCCCTGACTCTTCTTCCGAAGGATGATGAATCGACGTGACTTCATCGGTTCTTCCGCCGCGGCGGCGGCCGGCCTGTTGCTGTCGTCTCGCACCATGGGCGCGGCAGCGGCGGCGGCTCCGGGGTCGAGCGGTCAGCCTCGCATCCCGCGCTGGCGCGGCTTCAACCTCCCGGTGCTGGCGGCCGACCAACGCGGTGTGGCTCTGCGCGAATCCGACTTTGAATGGATGGCTGAATGGGGCTTCGACTTTGCCCGACTCCCGCTGTCCTACTGGGCATGGACGAACCGCAAGGATTGGATGAGCATCGACGAGCGGGCGTTCGCGCCGGTCGACCAAGCCATCGAGTACGGCCGGCAGCACGGTGTTCATATCAATCTGTGCCTCCACCGGATCCCGGGCTACTGCGTCAACGGTCGCGAGCTGGAGCCTTACCTGCTCTTCGACAGTCCGCGGGAATCGATGGAGAAGGCGCTCGCGGCGGCGACGCATCACTGGCGGTATTTGGCCGAGCGTTACCGGACCGTTCCCAGCGCGCGGCTCAGCTTCGACCTGCTCAACGAGCCGCCGTGGATGGACGACCAGGTGCGCTACGTGGAAATCGTCCGCGCGCTGGTCGCGGCGATTCGCGAAGTCAGCCCGGACCGCCTCATCGTGGCGGACGGCGCCGATCTCGGTCAGACCCCGGTGCCGGGGATCGTGGATCTTGGCCTTGTCCAAAGCACGCGTGGCTACCTGCCCAAAGCGGTCAGCCACTACACGGCCACCTGGGTGCCGAAGAATGAATTCGAGTCGTTCGCCTCTCCGACCTGGCCGCTCGTCGATGCCAAGGGGCAGACGTGGGACCGCGGAAAGCTCCGCCAAGAGCTCATCGCCAAATGGCAGCCGCTCGTGCAACAGGGCGTACCGATCCACGTGGGCGAATGGGGCTGCTTCAACCGGACGCCCCACGGCGTCACGCTGGCGTGGATGAGCGACCTGCTGGCACTTTGGAAGGAAGCCGGCTGGGGCTGGGCCATGTGGAATCTGCGCGGGAGCTTCGGCCCGGTCGACAGCGGGCGGGCTGATGTCCGCTACGAGGATTTCCGCGGACACAAACTGGACCGGAAGATGCTCGAACTGCTGATCGCGAATTGACGGGAATCGGAGTGGCGTCCGGATTGCTCATACGACAATGGGGACCATGAGCGGACGTCGGGGCGCGGAATCTTGAAGTCGGCCCCGCTCCCTCCCGCCATCCGGGGGGAAGAGAGCAATCCAGAGTATCTGCCACAGGCGGTCGTGCTGCCGGACGCCACCCTCATCATGGCAAGACGGGATGACCCTGGCCGGGCCCCCGGGCTGCGGGCGCCCCTGCGACACGCCGCAGGGCACACCCTCGATTTGCCAGGCGCAATCCACCGCGGGGCTGCTGCTGCTGGGGATCTCTCCCTATACTTTTTTTGTCCCCAAATCTGCGAAACTACGATTTACTTCTGCTTAACTTAACACCTGCATCTGTCTCCGGTCCGACGGCAAGAGATCGGTGACCCTCACCCAGCACAATCATGCAATCTAGCGGCTCGCAAAGGCATGGGGGTGACCGCCTCGGTTGGCGCAGCCTCGCGGCCTGCGCCACGGTCCTGTTGGCGCTTGCTCCCGCACGAATCGGCGCGGCCGAAGCCTCCGCAGCCCCCCCGCCGGTCGAAACCATCACCGATCCGGTCCAGATCTGGCCGCTCTCGACCGAGATGAAATCGGTCGTGCACCCGTTGCGGATCGAGGGACGCGTGAGTTATTACGATCCCCGCTGGAAGCTTTTCTGGCTCGAGAAAAACGGCGCCGGCACCTACCTGCAGCTGGCGCCCTCCGCCCCGGTGATGCGGGCCGGACAATACGTGCGGATCGAAGGCAGCATCGTTCCGTCCAAGGGTCTGGCGGCGGACGTGGTGACCGTCACCGTGCTGCGGGAGAACGAGCCGATCGAGCCACTTAGCACCAAAGGCAGGATCGGCGAGACCGGCGTGTTTGGCGGCCGGATTGTGACGACCGAGGGATACGTCGACGGCCAGCAACTGATCGACCCCGATCATGTGCGCCTGGCGTTGGTGGTCGACGACCGTCCGGTGATCAGCTGGGTCAAACCCGATGATTCCCGCTCGGTTCCCAACTGGCAGGGCTGTTTCGTCCGAGTGACGGGCCTGTATTCGGGGCGCTTCAACCCGACGGGAACCGAAACCACGATTGAGATCTATGTCAGCCAGCAACGCGACCTTGCCGTCCTGGGTTCAATCGCGGACTACCCCCAATTCGACACCCCGCGGACTGCCATCAACGAAATCTACCGGGCGCCGCTCGGCAAGGAGGTCCATGTCCGCGGCCGGGTTCAGGCGCATGAGGTCGGTGTTTTCATGGTGATTCGCGACGAAACCGGTCAGGTGGTCGTCCATTCCGTGCAACGGCAGCGGCTCCCGTTCGGCGCCGAGGTGGAGGCGGTCGGCCGGGTGGCCATCTCCGGGGCCCAGTGGATTCTTCAATCTGCCTTGTATCGGAAGGTGCACGCAGCAACCGAAGCCAGCCGGCCTCCGCCGGGAAGCCCCGCCGTGCTCGAGAGCGTCGATGAGATCCGCCAGTTGCCCGCCGAAGAGGCCGCGCGCGGCCGGCCGGTGGCCATCTCCGGCATGGTCACCTGGTCGCTTCCTCAGGCCGATTTCTTCTTTCTGCAGGACCTCACCGGAGGCATCCGCGTCCGCTATTCGCGGGGGCAAATGGATGCGCCCGCACTGCAACAATACCTCTTGGTGCAAGGCGTCACCTGCAACGGCGGCCTCGCCCCGGCGGTGGAGCTGAAATACTTCAAGGACCTTGGCTCGATGAGCAATCCGCCGGCCAAGCTGGTTACCTTCGATCGGGCGATCACCGGCACGGAGGACGGGCAATGGGTGGAAATGCGCGGCTTCATCCAGCGCACGGAATCCGATGGCGACTGGCGGTGGATCTATGTGACGACGCCGGCGGGTGAGTTCGTCGGACACCTGCAATCTCCGGTCGACTTTGTCGCCACGCCTGGATCCTTGATTCGGGTCCGCGGCGTGTGTGAGACCAAAACCGATGAGAACGGCCGAGTCACGGGCCTCACGCTCCGCGTGCCATTCCTGCACGATATCTCGGTCGAAGAAGCCGCTCCGGTCGATTTCTACGACCTGCCGCTTCGGTCCATCAAAACCTTGGAACAACTCAGCACGACGCGGGATATGATGCGGGTCCGGATCTCCGGGGTCGTGTTGCACGCCGTACCCGGCCGTTTCGTCTACGTGCAGGAGGACGACTCAGGCCTGCTCGTGCTCAGCCACGAAACGGCGCCGCTGGCTCCCGGGGACTCGATTGAGGCGGTGGGCATCCTCGGGCGGGAAGGCGTCCGCACCCTGCTGCGCGAAGCCGTGTACCGTAAACGCGGTATCGGGACTCCGCCCTCGCCCCTGCTGCTCGACAATCCTTCGCGCTTGTCGACGGCGCTCGATGCGCGGCTGGTGCGGGTGCGCGGAATATTGATCGACGCGTTGCGCCGGCCGGAGCGCACGCGCCTGACGCTGCAATCCAGTAACACGCTGTTCGAAGCCGTGCTCGATCCGTCGCCCGGCACTCCGGCGCTGACCGGGCTTGCGCTGAGCGCGGGCCTGGAACTCACGGGCGTTTACAAGAGCATCTTCGACGATTCCCGGCAGTTGCGGGGATTCCAATTGCAGCTGCGGTCTCCGCTGGACGT
>JBGOXZ010000206.1:0-5400 GCA_041479395.1 Opitutaceae bacterium | reverse complement strand
TGTTCTGGACGATCACGCTGCCGCTGGCTGCCCGCGGGTTGGTGGCTGGCGCGGTGCTGGCGTTCGCCCGCGCCTTGGGCGAGTTCGGCGCCACCATTATGGTGGCCGGCTTCATTCCGGGGCGCACCGCCACGCTCTCGCTCTCCATCTACCATCTGGTCCAACTCAACCGCGACAACGAGGCTTGGGGACTGCTCGCCATCTCCGTCGCGCTGGCTTTTGGCGCGCTCTGGCTGAGCGAAATCCTTCTGCGCAAAAGGCCGTCGCCATGAATCTCGAGATTGCACGCCTGCAACTGCCACTCACGGCCTTTGCCCTCGAGGTGAATGCACAACTTGGGGCGCGCATCACGGGCGTCTTTGGCGCGTCCGGATCGGGCAAGACCTCGCTGCTCGAAGTCATCGCCGGGCTGCGCCGGCCTGCCTCCGGACGGATCGTCCTCGATGACGCGGTACTCTCGGATGCGGCAGGCGGCGTCTTCCTCGCTGCGGAACGGCGTCACATCGGTTATGTGCCGCAGGACGACGCCTTGTTTCCTCACCTGAACGTGCGCCAGAATCTGTGCTACAGCCACCTCGCCGACAAAAAAGGGCACCGGCCTGAAATCACTTACGAACATGTCGTGGCAGTGCTCGATATCGCCGACCTGACCGAGCGCCGCGTGGCCTCCCTCTCCGGCGGTGAACGGCAGCGTGTGGCCTTCGGCCGGGCGGTGCTCGCTTCGCCGCGCCTGCTGCTGCTCGACGAGCCGCTGGCCGGTTTGGATGCGGAGCTGAAGAAGCGGGTGATCCCCTATTTGCTCACCATCCGCGATGAATTCGGCATCCCCATGCTCTACGTCAGCCATAACGCGGATGAAATTGTCGCCCTGTGCGACGACGTGCTGCTGCTCGAGCGCGGGCGCTGCGTGCGGCGCGGCACCTGCGCCGACCTCTTTGTCGCCAGCCAAGCGCCGCACTACGTCCTCAAAACGGATTGAGCGAGCCGGGCCGGCTCGTGGTCATCCCGGCGCGGCCGCCCCGACCTGCCTCGCCGTCTTGTCCAGCGAAGCCCAACAGGTGGAGGTGCACGTCCAGCGGGGCGCAGCCGCGGAAGACGGCGCGGGACGCGCGGGCGCAAATGTCAGGGCATGGGCGCGTTGTTCTTGAGATCGTTCACGAGCGCCTCGAACCGCGGGTCGCCGTGTAGCGGGAACCAGGCGGCGCTGTATTTGGCCCCGTAGATGTTCTCGCCGTAGGGCGTGCGCAGCAACCGCGCCAGCTCGGCGAGGGCGCGGTCCTTGTCGCCCAGATAGGCCAGACACGACGCCAGATTCTGGCTGTAGGTGGGGCCGGCGACCGCATCCGCGGACTCCGGCACCAGTTCCATCGCCTTTTGCCCGGCGCGCAGCGCCTGCGCCTTGTCGCCCAGCAGCGCGTAGGCGCCGCTCAGTCCCACCCACAGGCCCGCGCTGATGGGCTGCTTCTCAAGCTCCGCCTTCATCACCGGAATCGCCTGTTCGGCCCGGGCGCGGGCGGCGGCCGTGTCCCCGTGGGCCGCGAGCACGAACGCCGCGGTGACGTCCTGGCTCCAGTGCGGCTCGTCGAAACCGTCGAAATACCGCTGCTGCTGGTCGAGCCGGATGGCCAGTTTGAAATCGCCCGTCAGCCGAGCCCACGTTTTGCGCAGATAGAGCATCAGCCCCTCCTGCTGCGGACCCGGCTTCGTCCTCGCCAGCCAGTCCAGGCCCTCCTTCGTCGAGCCTCGAGCGAAAAACGGCATGAGGGCCAGAAAGGCCGCGTCGAAGAGGCTCTCGGGTTGCAGCTCCACAATGCGCCGCTGCACGGCCTCGGCCTCCTCCCAGAGATTCAACGCCTGCGCGAGCTGCTGGAGCGCGCGCACGTAGCGCAGATTCCGTGGCTCGCTTTGCACGGCCCGCCGCAGGGTCGAGAGCGCCTCACCCCAGCGTCCCTGCCGGCGATAAATCAGGCCGAGTGAGCCGGACACCTCCGCGTCATTGGGGCGCAGGACGGCGAGGCGCTGGTATTGCTCGGTGGCGCGCGCATAGTCGCGGTAACCGTAATAGTAGTAGTCGCCCAGCTTCTCGATCACCTCCGGCGCGTCAGGGGCGAGGCGGACCGCGGTGTCGATCGCCGTCTTCGCCTTCGCCAGCCGGTCCGCGGTGTGGTCCTGTTCGGCGAAATAGAGGAACGCGTAAAACGCGCCGAGTTCCGCCCACGCCGCCGAGAACTTCGGGTCGAGCTGCACCGCTTTCTGCAGCAACGGCTCAATCTCATTCTGGTCCTCGCTGATGGCCCGCAGCCGCAGTTCGCGCGCCTTCACGTAGGCGTCGTAGGCGGCCAGGTTCCCGGTCAACCGGCGTTCGAGCAGCGATTTCTCCTGCGGCGAGAGGGCGGCCGACATCGCGCCGGCGATCGCCTGGGCCAGCTCGCCCTGGATCGTGAAAACGTCGGTCAGGTCGCGGTCGTAGGCTTTGGCCCACACATGCTCGTCGGTGCGCGCGTTGATGAGCTGGCCGGACACGCGCACGCGGTTGCCGGCGCGGCGCACGCTGCCCTCGAGCACGTAGGCGACGCCGAGTTCCTGCGCGATCTGTTTGATGGGTTTGGTCGTGCCGCGGTACTGCATGACGGAGGTGCGCGAGACGACGCGCAGCTCGCGGACCAGCGCGAGGTTGGTGAGGATGTCCTCGTGGATACCGTCGGCAAAGAAGGCGCCCTCCCTTCCCTCGCTCATGTTCTCAAACGGGAGCACGGCCACGGACTTCGCGTCCGACTCAGGGGGCGGCGCCAGCTCCGGGATCTGACTTTTTGGTTCCGGGTTGGCCGCACGAGTCGGCGCGGGCGGGCGGGAAAGGAACCACGCGGCAGCACCGCCGACCACGACGACCGCCAGCGCGCCCCAGATCCAGCCGGGCATGGCGGATTTGCGCGGTGCGCGGTGGGGCCGGTCTGAGACCGGCCCTGTTTTGCCTCCGCCCGCCGGCTTGCGCGGCGCCTCCAGCAGGCGCTTGACCTGTCCCACAAATTCAGGTGTCGGCTCGCCTTGCGGCAGCCGCGTCCACTGCACGCGCATGAATTGTTCGGGCACGAGCGCGGCGTCCTCCGCCGTGTCGTCCACGACGACCGGCACAATGAACGGCACGCCCTCGGCCATGTCGTGGGTGCGATCGACCCCCATCCTCCATTCGCGGCGGAAATAGCCCTCGCCGCGCTCCTGCGTGGCCGCCGAGATGATCGGCACGAAGAGCGCGCACTCCTTGATCTGTTTGCGGATCTTCGCGTCCCACGCGTCGCCGCCGCGCAGCTCGTTCTGGTCGAACCAGACCTCCATACCGAACGCCCGGAGCGCATCGGCAATGCGCCGCGCCGCGTCCGCATCGTCCCGGGCATAGCTGAGAAAGACGGCGCGTGGCGGATCCGTTGGCATGCGGGGCAGTGGGGCCAAAGCTGAAGCGAACCCGCACTTGAACACAGATAGGCAAGAACTTCAAGCGACGGGTGGATTCCTCCTTCGCAGTTGACAGCGCGTCGCCCGCGGGCGTCTTTTGCCGCCGAGCGATGAACGCCCCGTCGAGACTGCCCCAGTTTCACATCGTTGGATTCACCGGCCACCGGCAGCTCGACCAACCCCGCGAGATCCAAGGCGCCGTGCACGCGGTCCTCGAGGCGCTGCGGCACGAGGGCCCGGGCGAATGGATCGCGCTCTCCTCAGCCGCCGCGGGCGCCGACACGCTCTTCGCGCAGCAGGCGCTAGCCGCGGGCCTGGCGTGGCACGTCGTGCTGCCCTTGCCTCCGGCGGAATTCCGCCATGACTTTTCGCCCGCGGAGTGGAAGGTGACCGAGGCGCTGCTGCCCGAGGCTGGGCAGGTGCGCGTCATCGGCGAGAACGGCTCGCGCGATGACAACTACCTCGACTGCGGCATGGAGACGGTCAACGGTTGCGACGTATTCATCGCCTTGTGGGATGGCCAACCCGCGCGCGGCAAGGGGGGCACCGCCGACGTGGTCGCCTACGCGCGGGAGCTGAAGAAACCGCTCGTGATCATTGATGCCGTGACCTTCGAGTCGCGCCGGGAGAATTTCGAACGCTTCGCGCCGCATGACCACAACCTCGCCTATTTCAACGCGCTCCCCGATGCACCCGCGGCGCCGGGAACCGTGGCGGGCGAAGCCGCCGCTCCCTCCCCCCGCCTGATCCTCGCCTTCCAGCGCAAAGTCGACCACGCCGCGAGCCGCGGGGCGCCGCAATACCGCCGGTTGACCGCCTCCATCGTGGTGCTGCACGTGCTGGCCACGCTCATCGCCGCCGCGGCCCTCGCCTTCGAATGGCATTTCGCCACCGTGCCGTGGTTCAAGCTGTTCTGCCTCCTCGGCGCCCTCGGCGTGGCGCTGGCGCTGCGTTACGCCGGCACGCACCATCACTGGGTGCACTGCCGCCTGGCGGCCGAGATCACCCGCTCCGCCCTCGCCACGTGGGGACTGCCGCGCGCGGCCCCGCTCTTTGAAGACCTCGACCTCGCGGAGTTTCGCCAGCTCACGCGCACGCTGCACATCCTGCACCGTCGCGCGGCCTCGGCGCAACCGGTGCCGATGGCCGAGTTCAAGCAATCCTATCTCGCGCGCCGCGTGGACGACCAGCTCGCCTACTACCGGCACCGCCTCGGCCGCGCGTTGCCGCTGCTCCGGCGGTTGCGCCTCGGATTCTGGATCGCGACGGTACTCGCCATCCTCTGTACCGCCGCCTATGCGCTGCGCTTGGGCGAGCTGCCGCACGGAACGGAGGAGTTGCTGTATTATTTCCTGCCGATCTCGCTGCCCGTCGTGGCCGCGGCGTTCATCTCGCTCATCTCGGTGTACGACCTGCAGCGCCGCGTGGCCCGTTATCGCGAGACGGAACACCTGCTGGAGTCGAGTCGCAGCCAGATCACGTTCAGCCAGACGTGGACCAGCCTCGAGCGGATCGTGCAGAAGACCGAGCGGGCCCTGCTGCAGGAAGTGCTCGAGTGGCACGCGATCACGAGCTTCTCGGAGTCGCACTGAGGCCCCCCGGCCAGGGACCTACTTGGCCAGACGTTTCAACGCCTTATTGATCGCGACGAGATCGCATTTCTCCGGATCGTAGGCCGGCCCGAGCCATTCCCGCCACTCGCGGCCGAGATCCGTCTCCGGATGCTTGAGGCAGTAGAGCATGTCCTTGTAGGCCTCGATGCCGCCGCAATCCTCGGGCGGACCGGCGCGTTCGCCTGCCACGCAGCGCGGGCAGGCGGCGCCTTTCTCGGCGGCGACGGTTCTTTCCAGACGGATGTCCACGTGCCACCCCTCGGCGAAAAGGTAATCGTAGGCCAGGCGGTTATGGGCGGAGAGGTGCACCTCGGCCAGCGTCACGTCGCGGTCGTCC
>JBGOXZ010000205.1:0-5423 GCA_041479395.1 Opitutaceae bacterium | reverse complement strand
GGATTTGGTACGAGGCGTGGGCCCGCTATGCCTGGAACCCCGACATCGATCCGGCGACCGACCGCACCTATTGGATCGGCCGGCTGGCCGCCATGTACGGCACACCCGCGGCGGCCATACAGATCCTCGACGCGTACAACGACTCCGGCGAGGTCGCCCCGCGGATCCTGCGGCGTTTCGGCATCACCGATGGCAACCGCCAGACGATGTCGCTCGGCATGACGCTTGACGAGTTGGTCAGCCCGGAGAAATACCGGCCGTTTCCCACTCTATGGGAATCGGAGTCGCCGCCGGGCGAGCGCCTGCCGGAGTACGCCGACAGGGAATGGAACCACCAGCCGCACGCCGGCGAGACCCCGCCGCAAGTCATTCGAGAGATATTGGATTACTCACAGAAGGCCGTGGCAGAGATCGACGCGGCCGGGCCGGAGGTGACAAAGAACCGCGCCGAATATGAACGCCTGCGCAACGACGTTTATTGCATCCGGGCCATGTCCCAGCATTACGCCGCCAAGGCCAACGCTGCCCTGTGCGTGCTGCGCTACCAGCGCAGCCATGACCCCGCCGACATGGAGCGGGCCGGACGCTACCTGGCGGAGAGCCTCGACCATTATCGGACGCTCGTGCGGCTGACCAGGGACACCTACCTCTACGCCAATTCGATGCAGACCAGCCAGCGGCGCATTCCGGTGAGTGGCGGAGACCGCGGCCAACCGGCCAACTACCACTGGACGCAACTGCTGCCTCTGTACGAAAAGGAGCTGGCGGATTTTCAGCACAATGTGGCGCTGCTCAAGGCTGGGCCGGGCGCCGCCGCGGACGCGGCGCGACCCGACCGAGGTGGTCCGCGTGGCCAACATTTGCGTCACTCGCGCGGCGGTTGGCCAGTTTATGCGTCAATTGAGACTCCGTCCGTGCCGGCTTTGGCCGTTCTCGCGGCCAACAGTGGCGTCATCCGGCCGGAAAACAATGTGTCATTCAGCATTCTCAAATATTGACCACGTATCGGCGCGGAAAATGGGCATAGAGCTTGAGCACCGCGCTCACATCGGGGGTGTTGCGCGGAAACACGACCGCGCGCGGGAGTTGCCTGAGCGCTGCGGTGCCGTCGAACGCATAGGGTATCAAATCCTCCTGCCCAGTGAGAACGCAGTCCGGTCCGAGGAATCCTTTTAGTTCTGCGATCATGGCGGCGGCCGACGAAATCCGAGCTGATCACCAAGCCCGAGGCATTCCTCGACCGGGCGAACACTTTCCGAACAGGTGGGATGATAGAGCGAGGCCGCCGCGGCGCAGACGCCGAGCTTAAGGCTGCGCGCCATCGGCCAGTCTTCGTGGATGCCATAGAGCACACCTGCAGCAAACGCGTCGCCCGCACCTGCCAGTCCGGCTATGGCGACTGCAGGAACGTTCACGCTGGGCTGCCAGACGATGCCGCCGGTCGCGGAGTAGGCGCACGCGCCCTCGGGGAAATGGATCAAGGCCCACTCACGCACGCCGAGCCGGACGAGCGATCGGGCGGCCTGTTCGACCGCGCGGGGGTCAAGCACCGCGCCGCGGCGCAGGGGCAGGCCAGTGAGCTTCTCGGTTTCGTAGTCATTCGCAAACAGCACATCAACTTGAGGCAGCACCGGTGTGACGATCGCGCGAAAACGATCGCTGGTGTCGCTGACGCAATCCAGGGAAGTGGCGAGGCCGGCGGCGCGCGCCCGCACGAATACTTGGGTGAGCCGCGGCGCGCCGTCGGCGCCAGGTGCGTCGAGGGTGTCGAGCAGCAGAGCGTAGCCAAGGTGGAAGAGCCGGGCGCGGGTGTGAAGGAAATCAAAGTGCTCCGGCGCTAGGAGCGCGTTCGCGCCGCGCTGGTGAAAGAAGGTGCGGCGGCCGGTGGACTTCACCGTCATTACATCGGTGTAGGACGTGGCCGCGTCCGCGGTGACTCCCAGTTGGGCGGTGTCGATGTGGTGGGCGCGGCAGTCGTCGCGGATGAGGCGGCCGCTCGCGTCGTCCCCTACGAGGCCGACGGCCTCGAGCGGAAACGGCGCGCCGAGTTTGGCCAGGTCCTTAAGGATATTGTAGGGCGAGCCGCCATTACCCCACGACTGGCCGACGATGGTGGCGAGCGCGTCCTGCGGCGGCCACGTGTCAATCAGTTTCACGTAGTCGATGATCCAGTTGCCGCCAGCGAGGAGGCCGCGGCGCGCTGTGCCTCCAGCGGTCATCGGGAAACCAAGTGCACCGCTGCGGGCTCATCTTCTTCAATGCCGGGGAAGCGGCCAACCTCGGGATGGAGGAACAAGTTGTCGTGGAGGTCGTCGTTGGCAGTGGAGACTTCGCCGATTACGCACTCGCCGCTGGCGGGGGAGAACTCGTGCCACACGCCGGGAACCAGGGTGACACGCGAACCGGCGGCGAGCGCGAAGGACCGGCCGGTACGGATCGTCGTCGGCTCGCCATCGACGGGCACCATGAAGGTGGGGGGGAGCTGCGCTCCCGCGGCCGGTTGCGCGGGCCAAAGTTTGAGCGAGAGTTCACCTGCGCGGCAGATGATGTCCTCCTTCTTCTTCGCGTGGGTGTGGCAGGGCGTGGTCTGACCGCGCCGCGCCCACATGAGTTTCTCGCAGTATTCGGGTTCGGTCGCGAGGTTGATCAGCACGAGACCGTAGTGCTCAAAATCGCCGAGGCCGAAGTCGGTGATATCCCACTTGGGTTTCGGTGGCAGAGCCCAGCCGTGTCGGGCGAAGCAGGCGGAGGCGGCGCGCCAGGCGGCGTTGATGGCAGACCGTTTCATGGAGCCTCAGCGACGGTAGTGTGAGTAAGTGGTGGTGGGCTGCAGATCCACGTTGAGTGGGCGTTGCGGACGGATGCCGAGCCGCTGCAGCACCGCATGGTAAGCGTGGACCGCGTCGGCGGGTTTGATCTCACCGTCGACGATGCGCCGCAGAAACTCGATAAACGTCAGGGGATGCTCGGAGAGGTTGATCTTGCGTCCGAACAGGGCCACCCAGGCGCCGTGCTTCTGGGCGTCGTCAATGAGCTGGAACGCATCGAAGGTGCTGCCCGCGCTGCCGCCGAGGATACCGACGATCAGATTCGGATCGTAGGCGACCAGCTCTTCGAGCGGGCCCGGCCCGTTGTAGGGAATCTTGAGGAAGAGGGGACGTCCCGCCGAGGGCACCCCTGCCAGCGTGCGCACGATGTGGTCATTGAGAAATGCGCCGATTTCGCGGATGGGGATGCCGGCGTCGACATTGGGATTGAAGACCTCCAGGAAATAGCGGAATTGCTTGGCCTCCGCTTCTTGGCGGAAGGCGGCGAAATCCTCGAGCGCCTTGTAGTCCCAATCGATATTGTTGGTAAAGGTGATGGAATACAGCCCGAGATCCGCCCCGATAGGCGGCTGCGAGCAATCGGCGGTCAGCCGGCCGTATTTCATGTGTTCGATCGAAGCGGTGCGGAACGCCCGGGACGGGAGTGAGGGATATTTCCCGCCCCGCACCACCCAGATATCGGTCGTGTCGTTGGCCCGGGCCGCGGGCGTGACCGGCGAACGGTCAAACAGGCGCTCGCGTATGGCCAGCTGTTCGATGTTGGAGGCGGACAGCAGAACGATATCCACGAGACCCTGCGCAACCACGTCGCGAATCTGCTGGCGGTAGTCTTCCAGCGTCTTCCAGCAACCCTCCGATTCCCGATGGGAATGAGGGGGGCAGCGGCCGGGGCCCGGTGCGGTCACGCCAAACGCCATGTCGGCGTCCTTGGCGTCGGCGATGATGAAATCACTCCGCGCGGCTCCTCCGGCGCGAATGCGGGTCAGTTTCTCGTCGAGACGCTTCGGGGCAGGCATTGGGATTTTTGGGTTAGGGGTGGAACGCGTCTTGGCGTTGTGCTGAGGAGATAGGCGTGACCGGATCGCTGGGCAGATTAACTCACCGGGACGATTTCGACGCCGGCTTTAGACAGTGCACGGCATTCATTCAACGCAAGTCTAGTGTGCGTGACAAACGCATTGAACTGACTCCACGCTGCGAATCGCACCGCCGGGGGTGGTTAACCAGGAAGAGCTGTTCTTGTTCGCCGCCCGAGAGGTTGTCCAATTCAACCGCTTCGGCCAGCGTTTCAGGTTGAATGCCGGTCGGAACGAACTGGTCGCTGAGTATCAGGGGCGTACTGTGTGCCAGTGTCTCCAGATCCAGACCATGGCGAGCGTGTCCAACCGGCAGTATTGCCGCAGAAGGTCGCGCCAGCGGCTGCGAGTTTCGGGATCGTCGCGTTCGAGTCCGTACATCATCGCCTCATAGGCACGGATGGTGCCGGTGGACCGCCGACTGGAAGTCGATGGGATGAAAAGGTCAGTCATCGTGGCTACGGCGCGCATGTCACCGGTCCGGATTGCCCGCAGTGCAGGCTGGGCAAATCGCAGGGAATCCTGGGCGACGGAGCGAATGATCGCTGGCGTAACTGGCGACGTTCGAAATTACGCGAATTTGGCTTGTGACGGTTCGACTTGGTTTGATGCGGGCATAGCGTCGTTCGACCGAACTTGGGCGAGCTTTGTCGGACCGCGTCAGAAAGGGGTGCCCAGCTTTCTTAGTTAGATTTGGCTGCGCGCAAAAGGATCAGGATCGCGGTACGGATTTTAGGCGAGAGAGTTGGCAACGCGGAGACAATTTCTGCCAGTTCAGGATTGATTTAGACGGAACCTAACGAGGCTCCTCGTGAGGATGGCGACTGTTCGTCTTTGTATCTCTCCTTGAAATCAGCCTCTGGCGGAGCGCGTTCCGTGGGTTCGAATTATGTCGCTCCTACGCGAGATTCAGACCGAAGCGACGAAGACGGACTCTGACGTCCGCCGCTAGGTAACACAGGTTGTGGCGCAGGTGGTGCAGGATGCGCCCGGCGTTGCAGATGTCTAACTAGATCCGCGACGGTGCGCCGGAGGATGTGCCGCTAGCCAATCGGCATTTCGGCCACCCAGTCGTCGAAGGCCTGCTCGTAGTGCAGATGGAGTTGCGGGTATTATTCGAGCTGAGCGACATCATTCGCTTTGCCTGAGGCCGGCAGGCCACCATTCATGATGGTCTTGGACCACGACCCGCGTTTCGGCGTGTCAATGCCTCTGACCCGGCAACGCCTCGAAACCGCCGAGTCGGAGCAGCCCAATTCACGCGCTACCGCGCCCATGGGCTTTCCCCGCCGCCTGCCGCGCCAGTCGCTGCCGGTGGAATGGATTCGATGGACAACTGATTAAACACCGGCTTGAACAGAAACTCGTAAACGTGCTGAAAGTGGCTGTGATCGCTGTCATATCGGAACAATGAATGGCTCGACCATCGCTGTGGCGGGAGCTACCGGCAATCTCGGCGGACGCATCGCCAGAGCTTTACTGGAACGGGGCGCCAGCGTAAGAGCGCTTGTTCGCCGCG
>JBGOXZ010000204.1:0-5451 GCA_041479395.1 Opitutaceae bacterium | reverse complement strand
CTTTCGACAGTCAGGCCGCTTCAGTGGGCGGGGTCTATCCCCGCCACCATCACTCCTCCGTGGCGATCTGGGCGGCGCGGAAAGCTGCATCGCAATTCGAACGCCGTAGCGCCGGTCTGAGACCGGCGCCACCCAGACGGCGGGCATGAAGCCCGCCCCTTCAAGGCGTGGTCGGGTAGATCTCGATCGTCCCCTACTGCCCGAGCGCGGCGGCCGCCGTCTCCTGGAAGACCCGCCGCAGGTCGGAACCGTCGGAATTGGGCAGACCGGCACGCTGGATCATCAGGATATAGATCACGCCGCGCTGCGGATCCGCCCAGCTCTGCGTGCCGTGCGCACCGCCATGGCCGAAAGTGCCAGGCGCCAGCACGGCGGTGACGCCCTGCGGCTCCTGCACCACGCAAAGGCCGAGCCCCCACGCTGTTCCGGGCAGGAATCCGGCTTTGATGCCGGCGGTTTGCGTACGCGTCATCTCGCGCATCGTCTCGGGCCGCAGAATCCGGCGCCCATTGAGTTCCCCCTCGTTGAGCATCATCTGGTAGAACTTCGCGACGTCCGCGGCGGTGGAAAAGAGGCCGGCGCCCCCGAGCGGCGGACGGCCCCGGTCGGTCACGGCGCCACCGTACATGTAGTGAATGGTCACCGGCTCCAGCCCGCCGGTCTGCGGGTTGCGCCGGTAGTTCGTGGCGAACCGCTTCTCCGCCTCAGGAGTGAGCCAGAAGGTCGAGTTCGTCATTCCCAGCGGGTCAAAGATCCGTTTCTGCATGAACTCGGCGAACGGCGCGCCGCTGACGACCTCGACCACACGGCAGAGCGCGTCGATGCCGGCGGTCGAGTAGCTCCAGCGCGTGCCCGGCTGGAATTTCAGCGGCTCGCGCGCGACGGCCTTGATCATCTCGGCCAGCGTCCAGTGCGGTCCGGTCACGGCGTATTCGCCCACGCCGCTGGTGTGCGTGAGCAGATCGTGCAGCGTGACGGGCCGCGCCGCCGGCACCAGCACCCGCCGATCCGCGGTCTGTTCCTGGATCACCCACGGGGCGTGAAACTCCGGCAGGTATTTCTCGACCGGATCGTCGAAACCCAGCTTTCCGTCGTCCACCAGCAAGGCGACGCACGCTGCGGACATCGGCTTCGTCATCGACGCGATCCAGAAGAAATCTTCCGTCTGCATTTTCCGGCCACTCGCGAGATCGCTCTGCCCGATGGCGGCGAGGTGCAAGATCTTCTCCTTGGTGGCGACCAGCGTAACCGCGCCGGCGATCTCGCCCTGGGCGACAAACGCTTGCATCCGCTCCGGGACGGCGGCAAATTTGTCTTGGGCCGACAGCGCCAACACCTGAACCAAACCAGCCGCAACCAGTTGCGCCAACGAGCGTGAGGAATGTAAGTGCATGTGACCGGTGTAATGCCGCCCGAATCCGGCTCAATCTCTTTACGGCCAAATGATACTTGTTCGCGTGTCCGCCAGCAGGTAGTACATTGGCCTCTGTTCCCCATGTACCTCCAAGATCGCAGCCTGACGTCGGCTGACCTGTGGTCATCTCTGGCAGCAGGACCAGAGGCCAGGTCGCTGCGCGAACTTGGTGCGCCATCCGCCAAATCGGCCGCCAGGCTGCGCGCCGTCGCGACCGGAATCTGGGCGGCCCTTCTGGGCGTCGTGCTGGCCGGGACCGCATCGGCCCAAACCATCGTCATATCGTTCGATGGCTTTGCATCGACCGGCGGGCTGACGATCAATTCCGCCGCTACCATCGCCACCACGGCCGACGGCAGCGTCCTGCGCCTCGTCGCCGCCCCGAACACCAACCAGGCCGGAAGTGCCTTCGCCAGCGCGCCGGTCAATGCAAACGGTTTCAGCACCGCCTTCGATTTCCGGCTGACCAACCCCGGCGGCGTCAGCGACGGCCAGGAGACGGGGGCCGATGGCTTCACCTTCACCCTGCAGACGGTTGGCGCGACCAGCGTCGGCCCGTCCGGCACCAGCCTGGGATATGGCGGGATCAGTCCCAGCGTGGCGGTCGAGTTCGACACATTCTTCAACAGCGGTGACGATCCGTCGCTTGCCGCCGGCGGCAGCAACCACCTGGCGGTGGACACGAACGGCAACCTGAACTCGGCGGCGAACGCGGTGGGGGTTTCACCTCGGTTCGACAATGGTGTCAAGTGGACGGCATGGATCGACTACAATGGGACGGTCCTTGAAGTGCGGGTGAGCGATACGGGCGTGCGACCGGCAGGCCCGACCCTCACTCGGACGATCAATCTTGCGAGCACCCTCGGTTCGGGCAACGCCTACGTCGGATTCACCGCCGGCACGGGCTCGGCCTTTGCCAACCACGACATCCTCGACTGGGCCTATTCCGACACGTTAGTGTCCGGCGGCATTTCGCCCCCGCTCGCCGTACCCGAGCCGGCCACCTATGAGCTGATTTTGATCGGAGCTGGCTTGGTCTGGCTCCGCCGGCGCTGGCTCAAGCTCGCACGCTAATCCGTCCGTCGGCGGCGATGTCCTGCTGGATCTTGGCAAACGCGGCGTTGACCTCGTCGTCGGTCAGCGTCCGGCCGGCCGCGCGGAAGACGAGGGAGAACGCCAAGCTTTTCTTCTCTGCCGACAGACCCGGGCGCTGGTAAACGTCGAACACCGCGACCTGCTCCACGGTGAAAGCGCCATCGGCGACCGATTTTGCGGTCTACCCCAGCGCGCCCCCGGACTCTCTCCCGCAAATCCATTGTCCTGTCCGTTCAAAATGGTTTTCCGTAAACTCTTGCCGTGTGGGGATGATCACGTATAAAAGGCGCGAGCCGTCGAATGCCGCTCGTCGAAGTCACGCAGGAGTTTTTTTGGGATGACCTCCTCGAATATGTTGAGGAGCGCCGGGTGATTCCTATCGTCGGCGCCGAGTTGCTCACTGTGCCGAACGGCGCGGGTGGCGAAGCGCCGCTGCACGCGGTGCTCGCCCAAAGGCTGGCCGGGCAGCTGCACCTGCCGGCGGAGGACTGCACGGGAGACGACGCGCTGCACCTCGTGGTCTGCCGCCACCTCCAGCGCGGCGGGCGGCGCGAGGACGTCTACCCGCGAGTGCGCAACCTGCTCAAGGAACTGGCCCCGCCCGTGCCGCCGCTGTTGCGCGAGCTGGCGCGCATCCGCCATTTCAACCTGTTTGTCTCGACCACGTTCGACTCCCTGCTCGCCCAGGCCCTCGACGAGGAGCGGTTCGGCGGTGCGCCGCGCACGCTCGCGATCGCCTACGCGCCGAACCACGCCCAGGACCTGCCGGCCGACGCGCGGCGCAGCCATGTCCCGGTCGTGTTTCACGTGCTCGGCCGCGTGTCGGCCTCGCCCGACTACGTGCTGACCGAGGAGGACACGCTGGAGTTCTTCACCGCCATGCAGACGGAGTCGCGCCGCCCGTCGGTGCTATTCGACGAGCTGAAGGCGAGTCACCTGCTTCTCATCGGGAACACCTTTCCCGACTGGCTGACGCGGTTCTTCATCCGCATCGCCAAGAACGGCCGGCTTTCGCTGCAGCGCGAGGAGCTGGAGATCATCGCGGGCCGGCGGATGCACGACGACCAGAACCTCGTGCTCTTCCTGCGCAACTTCAGCTACCGCACGCAGATCTTCGAGCAGGGCAACGCCGGCGAGTTCGTGCGCGAACTGGCGGCGCGGTACGCCGGGCGGCACCCGGCCCCGAGCGAAGCGAGCCGCGCCGAAGTTCCGCCAGTCGCGACGAAGGCGGGCGCCGCCGAGGAGATGACCCCCGGGGCCGTCTTCATCAGCTACGCCAGCCAGGACGCGCCCGCCGCCCAGCGGGTGCGCGATGCGCTTGATGCGGCCGGCATCGAGGTGTGGCTCGACCGGCGCAAGCTGGCCGGCGGGGACGATTTCGACCAGCAGATCAAGCGCAACATCCGCGCCTGCTCGCTCTTCATGCCCATCATCTCGGCCCAGACGCAGGCGCGGCCGGAGGGCTACTTCCGGCTCGAATGGAGCCTCGCCGCCGAGCGCTCGCTCGCCATCGCGGAAACGGTCCCCTTCATCCTGCCGATCGTCATCGATCCGCTGGACGAGGCCGACGCCCTCGTGCCGGAGCGGTTCCTCAAGGTGCAGTGGACCCGGCTGCCCGGCGGCGCGCTGACCGCGGGGTTCACCGAGCGCATGACCCGGCTCATCCGCGAGTGCCGCAAGCGCGAACGCGGCCTGCTGTAACGCTCTTGACCACGGATTTCACCGATGACCACGGATGCCGAAACTGTAGGAGGGGCTTTATGCCCCGATTCATTGGTTCGTGATTCAGGCGGCCGCCTCGCGTCGCAGCTTGAAGCATCGCGGCATAAAGCCGCTCCTACACATCCGTACCCATCTGTGCAATCCGTGGTTTAATCCTAAATGTCTACGTTTGTTCAGACTCCCGCATTGGTCGACCGCGACAACCCGTGGCCGGGGCTGGCGGCGTTCACCGAGGAGGCGCGCGAGTTTTTCTTCGGGCGCGAGCAGGAGACCGATGAGCTCTCCCGGCTCGTCCGCCGGCAGACGCTCACCGTGCTCTTCGGCCAGTCGGGCCTCGGCAAGTCCTCGCTCCTCCAGGCCGGCCTCTTCCCGCTCTTGCGCGAGACCGATCACCTGCCACTCTACCTTCGCCTCGACCATTCTCCCCCAATCGGCAATCTTCAATCGGCAATCGGCAATTCTCTCGTCGACCAGGTCAAGGCCGCGCTCAACGCCGCCTTCGCCGCCGAAAAGGCCGAGGCGCCCGCCTTCAGCGCCGACGAGACGCTCTGGGAGTACTTCCACCGCAAGGACGTCGACATCTGGAGCGCGAAGAACCGGCTGCTCGCGCCCGTCCTCGCCTTCGACCAGTTCGAGGAGATCTTCACCCTCGGCTGGGCCGACGACGCCTGCCGCGAGCGCTCGCGCGCCTTCCTCGCCGAGCTGGCCTGCCTGGTGGAAAACCGTCCGCCCGTCGCGGTCAAGGAAAAGCTCGACAGCGGTGCGCTTGATCCCGCGCGGTTCAATTTCGAGAAACCGTCCTGCCGGGTGATCCTGAGCCTGCGCGAGGATTTCCTGCCCGACCTCGAGGGCCTCAAGCAGGACATGCCGGCCCTCGTCCACAACCGGCTGCGCCTGAAGAAACTCAACGGTCTGCAGGCGCTCGACATCGTCGCCAAACCCGCGCCGCACCTGCTGGCCGAGGGCGTGGCCGAGCGCATCGTCGAGTTCGTGGCCGGCGCGCGGGGCGGCTCGGCCGAGCGGTTGGCCGAGTTCGACGTCGAGCCGCCGCTGCTCTCCGTCATCTGCCGCGAGCTCAACGAGCGCCGCCGCGCGCTCGGCCAGACGCAGATCACGGCCGACCTCGTCTCGGGCAACCGCCGCGAAATCCTGACCGACTTCTACGAGCGCAGCGTGGCCGACCTGCCGGCGCCGATGCGCGTCTTCGTCGAGGACCACCT
>JBGOXZ010000203.1:0-5471 GCA_041479395.1 Opitutaceae bacterium | reverse complement strand
CCGCGTTCGCATGAAGCTACGGCGGATAGGTGCTCGCGACCCGACCTCCGTAGCCTCGGCGAAGGAGGATGACAGAGCAGAGATCGCCTACGAGCCCCGCCGCGGCGGCGCCTGCAAGCAGGCTCCTACATCAGTCACCGAACGGTTTGGGTGCTTGCTGCAACATCCCGTTTCCACCGCATGAGTCCGGCTGAGGGTGGGTTCTACGGTTTGAGCAACTCCCGTAACCGCGCGCAGATTTCCGGATTCCCGGCGATATAGTGAATGCGCGGCATGGCCAGATCGAACTGGCGCAGGGGAAACGGATTGTTCCGCAGATAATGGATCTCGGCGCCGCCGCCCAGCGCCACCGCGTGCGCCGCGGCGATGTCCCAAACCCGCACGTTGTGATCCACCACGCCGTCGAGCAATCCGATGCCCACGTAGGCCAGGTGCAGCGTGCTGCTGCCCAACCCGCGGATTTTGAACTGCCGGATGAGCGCCTCGGCTTGCGGCGCCAGTGCTTGGTCGTAGGGACTGTGAAATCCGATCAGGCTGGTCCCTTGCGGGGCTTCCGGGCGGACGTGCGCCCGTTTTCGTCCGTCGAATGCGCCCAAGCCCGGCCCGCCGCGGATGAGCGTCCTGCGCGCCATGTCGTAAATCACCCCGTAGACCGGCTGCCCTTCCTCGAGCAGCGCAAGCGAGATGGCGCAGTAGGGAATGCCCGCCGCATAGTTGTTGGTTCCGTCGATCGGATCGAGCACCCAGCAATACCGCGCCGTCGCAGCGATCGGTTGCTGCACCTCCAGCAGCTCCTCGCTGAATCCCTGGTCCTCGGGAAACTGCGCCTTCAGTTCACGCAGGATCGCCTCCGAAATGGCCAGGTCCGCGTCAGTAACCCGTGTGCCGTCGGATTTCCAGGTGCTCGTGGCGCGGCGAAATCCCTGGTGCAGCCGTCCGGCCTGCGCCTGCACGGCGCGCTTGGCGGCCTCGATGCGTTGCTGCAATTCCGGGTTCACGCCGTGACATCACGCTACGAGACGAATCAGACCAAGCATAAAATCGGGTAGCGGGTCAGTTTGCTAGGACTGGACCGTCACTGTAGGTCGGGGTTTCTTGTCCTCCGAAACCTCGTGCGAAGGCGGAATCCCCGACAGAGTGATGTCGATGCGCATTGGCGTCGGGCATGAAGCCCGAACTACAAAAAGTGACCCACCACCTAAAATCGCATGGTATTGCGATCCCCGGGCGGTTAATCACATTCCAAACCACACCCCATGCGCTCTTCCACTTGGTTGCTTGCCGTTTTTTTGCTCGCCGTCCGCCTTGCCGCCCAGGATCCCGCGAACTGCCAGTGCGGCGATCCCCCCGTCCTGATCAGCGGTGAACTCGACTTCCGCCACCTGCCGCCCGGCCGGACGATCGAGGGCACGGATCATCCCGATGTCTTCTCGGACACCGTCTATAGTCGCTCCATGGAGGCGACGGTGCCCGGCCTGCCGCCCGGTCGCTATACCATTGAGATTGACGCGGCCGAGACCGTTTATTTACGCGAAGGCCAGCGGTCCATGGACGTGACCTGCGGACTGCAGATCGAACTCGCCCGGAATCTCGACGTTTTCAAGCGATCCGGCGGTTTCGGTCAGGCCTACCTCATTCACGGCGAGGTCGATTTCATCCCGACGTTGCGGGACACCGCGCTGACCATCCAGTTCAACGGCAGTAAAGATGACGCCATGTTCAGCGCCATCCGCATCAAGGATGCCGCCGGCCACATCGTCGCCGCCATCACGGCAGCGGAACTGCGCGCGATGGAGCCGGACGACGCGTGGCGGATTCCGGAAATCAAGGAACCGCCGGTGTATCTTGATCCCACCCGGCCGCGGGAACAGCGGATCGACGATCTGATCCGGCGCATGTCCCTGCGCGAAAAAGCCGCCCAGATGCTCAATGCGGCGCCGGCCATCGAGCGGCTCGGCGTGCCGGCCTACGATTATTGGAACGAATGCCTGCACGGGGTGGCTCGTGCCGGTACCGCCACCTCATTTCCCCAATCCATCGGCATGGCGGCCATGTGGGATTCCGCCCGGCTCCATGAGATCGCCGACGTCATCGCCACGGAGGCGCGCGCCAAATACCACGACGCCGTCCGTCAGGGGAACCGGGCGCGCTACTTCGGCCTCACGTTCTGGACACCCAACATCAACCTGTTCCGCGATCCGCGATGGGGCCGCGGCCAGGAAACCTACGGGGAGGATCCGTTCCTGACCGGGCGCCTGGCGGTTGCCTTCATCACCGGGCTGCAGGGCGACGATCCGCGCTACGTCAAGGCGATGGCCTGCGCGAAGCATTTTGGCGTGCACAGCGGACCGGAACCGTTGCGGCATGGTTTCAATGCCGTGCCCTCGGAGACCGACTTTTATGACAGCTATCTGCCGCACTTCGAGGCGGCCGTGCGCGAAGGCGGCGTCGGCGCCGTGATGAGCGCCTACAACCGCGTCTACGGGGCATCCGCCACGGCGAGCCCGCTCCTGCTCACGGAGCTGCTGCGGAAACGCTGGGGTTTTCAAGGCCATGTCGTCTCCGATTGCGATGCGGTGCACGACATCTGGCTCCACCACAAACTGGTCGCCACCCCGGAGGAGGCCGCCGCCCTGGCGGTGAAGTCGGGCTGTGACCTGAACTGCGGCAGCCAGTACTACGCGCTGACCCGCGCGTTGAAGAAGGGCCTGCTGACCACGCAGGACATTGAGCAGGCCCTGCGACACGTTCTGGACGCGCGGTTTCGCCTCGGCATGCTCGATCCGGACGCGGCAGTGCCGTACTCGCGGATACCCATGTCCGAGGTCGATTCACCCGCCCATGCCGCCCTCGCCCGCAAGGCCGCTGAGGAGTCCATCGTCCTGCTGAAAAACAGCGGCGTGCTTCCGCTCGACCGCGCCCGCCTGAAACGCCTGGCGGTCATCGGCGCCAACGCGGATTCCGTGCGCATGCTGCTGGGAAACTACAACGGCACACCGTCGCATCCCGTCACGATTCTGCAGGGCATCCGGGCTGCCGCCGGTTCCGGCATCGACGTGGTGTACGCACCCGGCTGTCCGCTCGCGCTGAAAAATGACGGCCTCACTGACCCACAGCCGCCCGAATTCCAGCAGGCCGTGGAAGCCGCGCGTTCCGCCGACGCGATCATCTACGTCGGGGGCATTAGTCCACAGCTGGAGGGCGAGGAGATGCGGGTGGACTACGCGGGGTTCAACGGCGGCGACCGCACGCGCATCGAGCTGCCCGCCGTCCAGAGCGCACTGCTCAAGGCGCTCCACGACACCGGCAAGCCGGTGGTTTTCGTCAATTGCAGCGGCAGCGCGATCGCAATGCCTTGGGAAGCGGAGAATCTTTCGGCAATCCTCCAAGCGTGGTATCCGGGTCAGGCCGGCGGGACCGCGGTCGGCGGCGTCCTCTTTGGCGACGTGAATCCATCCGGGCGTCTTCCCGTCACCTTCTACCGTTCGACGGATGATCTGCCGCCCTTCGAGGATTACGCCATGGCCAACCGCACCTACCGCTTCTTCACGGGTCGGCCGCTCTTCGCGTTTGGGCACGGCCTGAGTTACACCGCGTTTCGGTACGATTCAGTCCGGATTGCGAGCGGCGAAATTCATTCCGACGGAACCATCCGCCTGAGCGCGCCCGTCACCAACGCGGGTGGACGCGACGGCGACGAGGTCGTGCAGGTATATGCCCGCCGGATCGGCGCCGTTGCTTCGCAGCTCCCGCACCAGCGCCTCTGCGCATTTCAGCGGATCACCGTGCCCAAGGGCGGGCAGGTGACCGTCGATCTGGCCGTGCCCGCCGCCACCCTGCGCCGCTGGGATGCCCCAACCAAGACCTACGTGGTCGATCCCGGCGATTACGAGCTGCAGGTCGGCGCCTCGTCCGCAGACATTCGCACGACCGGCGTTGTCCGCATCCTGCCCGGCGGGTGAAGGGCCGCGCCCCGCGGGGAGCCCGCCGCCACGTCGGCCGGCGAATCCCACGGGCGAAGTCGTCAAGCGCCTCCGTCCGCGCCTCGAAGTGCCCCAGCGCGGATTGGCTTCTCCGCACATGCACAGCCATGTTCAAGGTTGAACATCGCTGTGCATCGCGGCCCCGGGGCAACCCGTCCGCGTCTATGCCCAGCCTGCGGGAGAAATGGCGTCCGCTGGTTCGGTTCAGCGCCAATTCCCAGAATCAGGTTCCGTGCGCAACGATGTTCAAGGTTGAACACGGCTGTGCACCGGAGCTCGACCGTGACGCCGCCGGCCCGACGGGACGGTGAGGTTGCCACTCATTTCCGCGCGACGATCGCTACGCGGACAACCACGCGCGCCCTACTCGTAATCGTACAGCTTGGGGTCGCGCAGCGGCGGGCCGCGACGCAAGCGAAAGCGGCGCCGCGCCTCCTTGGGGTCGCCCGCCGGACCCGCTCCGGGACCAGAGGCATTTGCGCCGGACGGATCGGACGGATCACCGCCCTCGCCCATGCCCCCGAGCTGCTCCTCCAGTTGATCGGGATCGGCGCCCTCCTCGAGCTTGCGCACGACCTCCTCCATCTCGCCGTCGAGCTTCTCGCCGGTCAGTTCCGACATGCGGCGCATCATGCGGCCCATGGCGCGCGGATCATTCTCATCCACGTTGGCGAACTCGCCCTCCATCGCCGACAACGCCGCCTCCATGCGCGGGTCCTCCGGCGCACCGCCGCCGGGACCTTCCGCTTTCGACCCAGGACTTTCGCCCTTTGACCCGGCTTCGGCCGATTTCCGCGTGCGGCTGGCCAGTGCAAACGGCGACACGATCTTCCGCATGCGAAGCGCCGGATTGTCGGGGCACGGGGGAATGGTCTGCCCTTGCGCGAACGTCTTCGCGTAGAACTGGTAGATCTTATGGTTGTCCGGACAATAGTACTCGTAGATGGGCATCGCGGCTTGGACGGAAATGGCAGGATGAGATAAAAACGGGCAAATCGGTTCTGCAAACTCCGTTTATTCTGTCAAAGTCCCCTTGTTCCGCCCCAGCTGGTGCCCGTGTTGCACCACGACCTTGCGCCCGCCTTGGTTGAGCGCATCCAGCACATTGGCCAGCCGGCGCCGCTTCTCGTCCCCTTCTGCGAACATCTCCAATTGCGCCGGGCCGTCTTCCACCCCGGAGAACCGCACGCTCACCAAGCGCAGCGGTCGCCGTCGCGTCCACGCCTTTTTCAGCAACAGGCGCACCAACGGATAAAACGCCGCCTCGAGATCCGTGGCCGCCGCCAGGCTCTGCCCTGCCGTCTCGTTCTCCATGCCGGGATAACGCACCTTGAGCGTCATCGTTCGCACGCGTTTCCCATCGGCACGGATCTTGGGCATGAGTTCGTCGATCATGCGCTTGGCGATGCGCTCGATCTCGGCGGGATCGCTGATGTCCGCGGGAAAGGTCTCCTGCTGGGAATACGACTTGGCGGCCTCGTCGGCGGT
>JBGOXZ010000202.1:0-5513 GCA_041479395.1 Opitutaceae bacterium | reverse complement strand
AGGGCGGCAGCCCCTCGCGATGGTAGCGCACGAAGGCCGCGTACAGGTAGGGAACGAACCGCATGCGCAGCTCGAGCAGCGCCCGGCACCGCGCCTCGAGTTCCTCCCAGCCCGAGGCGAACCGGCCCGCGTCGTTGGCGGCGCGCTCCACCTGTTTCCACGGCGGATTTTTCATGTACCACGCATTGATCATCGCCAGCGGCGAGAACACGACCGCCTCTAGCCGCCGGATCAAATCCTCCGGGCTCCGCGCGTCCCGCACCTCGGGTGTCCACAGCAGCCCCGAAAAGCCGGCCTGGGCGACGCCGTGAATGAATTCCCGATGCTGGTAGAGGTCGCTGTAGAGCACGTACGGGTATGGCGCCGCCAGCGCGCCCGACGAGCGGACCAGCCCGTAGGTGCGCTGCTGACGTTTTTCAAAGATGCTCTGGATGGTGTCCTGATAACGCAGGCCGAGCAGGCTGTGCATGTGCTCGCCGTCGGCGCCCGAGGGGAACCGGCTGATTTCGGGGAAGGACCAGTTGCCGGTGAAGTCCGAGTTGTCGCACTCGTCGAGCTTGTAGCCGGAGACGCCCAGCGCGACATGCTCCCGCTCGTGAAAATCGGCGAATATCCGCCGCGCCGCAGGTTCAAGGAAGTCCGGCACGAGCCCGCCCCACACCTCGTAGTCGCCTGAATGCGGCAGCAGGGCCGCGTAGATCGGTGAACTCGGATGGGTGAAGGCGTGCTCCCACAGGTTGAGATGAAAATGCTCCTCCTCCAGCCGGGCGATCATCGCCTTCGGATCGGGGAACCGATTTCCCCACACGAAGGAGCACGAATACGAATGGCTCTGCCAGTGGGGCTCGAGCCCGAGGACGTCGCAGGGCATGCGGCGGTCGCGAAACTCGGCGGCCAGCTTCAGCACCTCCTCCTGGCTGTAATCCGTCTGCACGCGGTACCAGAAGCCGAGGCCCCAGCGGGGCGGCAGCGGCCCGCCGCCGGCGAAGAGGTTGTAGCGCTGCACCGCTTGGAGCAGCGTCGGGCCGGCGAAGACGTACACATCCACGCCGCGCGCTTCCGGGATCTCCACCAACACCTCGCTGGATTCGCCCAGTCCGAGGCGCTCGTAGGGCGAATGCACGCTGTTCCAACCGTCGTTGGCGCCGTCATGCGCGGCCTTCGCCGGCGGGGTGTCCGGCTTGCGGTGCTTGTTCCCCAGATAAAACGTCGCATACCGCGCCGTATCGATCAGCACGCCGTAGCCCCGCGTCGTGACGTAGAACGGCACCGGGGCGTGCGAATCGCCCGTGTCCATGGCCGGGTCGGCCTCGACGCGGAGCCGCTTCTTCAGCCCGCGTTGCTGAAACGACTGCAGTTGCAGGCCGAGACCGTAGATCAACTCGTCGGGAGCCAGCGGCAGGCTCACGAGGCAGCCGCGGGCCGACGCGGTCCCACGGACGGTGGCCGGGCAGGCCGCCACGCCCGGCAGCGCCGCCAGCGCGCCCGCCGCCGGGGCATAGTGCCGGGTAGCCACCGGCGTGATTTTCTCCGGTACGCCGAACGTGAAACGCCAGACGCCGGGCAGAATCTCCACGGGAACGGCGGCAGATTGGTCAGCCATCAACGCACAATTCATGATGATTAGGAGTACTCCAATGTCGCGGGCTGTTTTCATTGCTGTTTGAGGAGAACCACGGCCCAGGGGGCGAGCGTCCCGTGGAATTTCAATCTGCCGTGCTCGTCGGCGCGGATGGCTTCCCGGCGCGTGGCCAGCGCCTGGCGCTTGAGTTCGGCGGTCTGCTCCCGGGTCGGCGGTTCGGGCCGGCCCATGCTTTCCCAAGCCGCGAGCGCGCAGCCGTTGTCCTGGTCCAGAGTCTCCACGACAAACGCGGCCTCCGCGGGCAGGTCGCGAAGTTGCAGCGCGTAGGGGCGCGGCGCGCCCGTCTGGAGCGTTCTCTCCACCGCCGACCGCGGCCCGAAGGGCGGGGCGCTCTGCAGCTCCGCCGGATAATGATAGAACAGGGTGGTGATCCTTCCGTCGGCTGCGGCCCGCGTCACAATCAGCCCCTCCTCTTGGTGAATGATCTCGTCGCCCAGCTCATGCAACATCCGGTAGGCATGGAAGGCCGGCTTCACGATGCCCTGATAGTTGACCAGGCCAAAGCCGCCGTGAAAGACCGTATTGCCGGCGCCGGCCTCCTCGAACACGTCGGTGAACGTCCAGAACGAGAGCGAATCCGCCAGCCCCATGCTTTCGGTGTTGACCTTGAGAACGTAGGCTGCCTCCGGCAGCGCGTCGTGCATGGCGTCGCGGGAGGACGGGCTCGAGTTCCATTCTGTGAGGTGAATTTCCGCCTGCGGGTAGGCGCTCCGCGCGACCGTTTCCTTCAGCCACGCCATATCCTGGCGCGTGGCGTTCACGCCGCGCACCCGCCCTTGGTTGTGGCCGGTCTCCGGATTCAGCGCGAAATCGGTCGGATAAGGATGGGTGGAGACGAAATCCACCGGCAGGCGCTCGCGCCGGCAGTAGTCCAGGAAATCCTCGATCCACACGCCCCGCCATGACAGGGCGTCGAGATCCGCCACCCGGTTGGTGAGCTGCTTCGACTTGTCCTCCCGCTCGCCCGCAAAGCGGTCATCGGGCACAAAGTTGCTGGTGGCCGGGCCGCCCACGCGTAGCCGGCTGTCGATGGCCTTGATGGCCCGGGCCGACACCTTGTAGAGCTCGAAGTACTGGCTCTTGGTACCACTCCAAAAGCCGTGCAGATTGGGCTCGTTCCAGACCTCGAAATACCACCGGTGCACTTCCTCCAGGCCGTAGCGCTCCACGCCATGGCGGGCGAATGCCTCCACCAGCTCCGCCCAGCGCCCGTAATCCTTCGGTGGCGAAGTGTGTGCCTTCCACCAAAAGGTCGAATTGTCGTCCGACGCCAAGTCCGCCGGACAGAAGCCAAGCTCCACAAACGGCCGCACGCCCATCGCCAGCATCCGGTCGTAGAGATCGTCGATGTACTGCCAGTTATAGACCGGTTTGCCCCCGATCTCCTTGTACACGAACACGTCGTCGTGGAACAGCCCGTGGAAACGCACGTACTCAAAACCGCACGCCTCGCGGCAGAGCCGGAGTTGTTCCAGCCAGCTGGCGCGCAGACCCTCGTTGGCCCGCCCGGCCCCGACGCACCGGCGCCAGAACGGCGTCAACTTCCGGCCCGCGGCCTTCGCGCTGATCTCGGCGCCGGCCGGTGCGGTTGCGGCCAATTCGCCGGCCAATATGCCCCGCGTCGCCGCCAGGGTCGTCAGCCCGAGCGCTGATCGCTTCAGAAATTCTCTTCGTCCCATGTGTATCCTTTCAATCATAGCGAGGCCTTCCCGGGTCCGACTCCGCGCCCGGTCAGGGCCGCGCCGGCACGGTTCCGTCCGCCGTTTCGCCGTTCAGCGAGAGCATCAGCGTTTTGGTCTGTTCGTCGTAGGCCGCCTCCGCCCTGCGACCGTTCAGCTCAAGCTCGGTCGGTCGTTGCGCGGCGCGCAGCCGGGCGTTGATGACCGGCTGGCCTTGAAGCAGCACGTTCAATCCGGTCCCCTTTTTCTCCGCCGTCAGGAAAACCTTGGACAGTGAGTCCAGCACGACCTTGCCGTCCCGGCGCAGGTAACTGCCGTCGGCAACGAAATAGCGGGTCGCAGCATCCGGATCGGCGGGGTTGCCGCCGTCCGGGAAAGTGATGGCGGTCAGATATGCGTCGGTTTCCCAGCCGTCGGCGACGATGTTGGCGTTACGATGCCGGATGCGTCCGTTCGCCAGCAGGTTCAGATAGACGTCGGTGGTCGTGCCGTTCTGGCGGATGCGCACGCCGATCATGTTCTTGCCCTGCAGTCGCTCGAGTTGCGGCAGGTGGTCCTTGTTGGTGTCGTTGACCAGCAGCACGGCGGTGATGAAGCTGGTCTGCCGGGTCAATTCCGCCGGTTCAAAGGCGTAGTACGTCACTTTGGCGCCGGCGTCGTGGTCCTTGAGCCCGGTCTGCGGCACAAGCCGCATGCACTCAGGATAGTCCGTGGGCAGACCGGCATCCGGAAACGTCCCGGGAAACAGCGGCCGCACCACTACGCTCGCGGCACCCTGCGCGATATGGAGATCGAGGCCCCGGCGCTCCGCCCGACCGTCATAGTGCAGCAGCCACGCGAACTGCCCGGGCTGGTAGCTCTTCACATCGTCGATGATCAGGATGACGTCGCCGGTCCAGAGGAAGTGGCGGAAATTCCGCACAAACAGGTGTGCCGTCGGTCCGGTGGCGTCGGCGAACACGTACTTCAGGCTGCCCGCATCCAGCAGGTGGGAAACCGTGCCGGGGAATGGGGAGCCGAAATAGGTGTCTTCGGGGTTTTCCGCCCTGCCGTTGAACAGCACCACGTTGTGCGCCCGGCTCTGGCGGTAGTAGTCGTCGTACTCCGGCAGCGCGTAGTTGCAGTTGCCCGAGTCGATGAGCAGGTTGGCGCCGCGGTGAAACAGGATGAACGAACCGGCGTCCGCGTGCGCGTGGTTCCAGGTGAAGCCGGATCTCACGGCCAGCAGCGTGGCGTCCTTGTCCCACGATGACCGCAGGGTCGCCCACCCCATGTCGTGGAACAACGCCGACGGCGGCAGGTCGGGGGCCGCGGGCGCGGCGGCGAGATCGGCGGCGCCGGGATAATACACCAGACCGAGGGGCGAGGCGCCGCCCAGACCCTCTCGAAACCGGGACTGCCGCGTCAGGCCCAGGTACCACAGGTAGCGCGGCTGGTGATAGCCGAGGGCCCACAACAGCGCCACCGGGCGGCTGCCGTCCACCGTCAGCGAGCCATCGCCGAAATTCAGCGACATCAACGGGCCCGAGTTCGGATAGCAGACGTCGATGAAAAAGTCGCCCACCCGGCCGAGTACCGGGATCCCGAGGGGCGCCGGCGCGCGGAAGGCGTTCGTCCAGGCCAGCCGGAACAGGAGGTACTCCGACAGGGCGAAGTTGTCATAATTGACGCTCTCGTACAGCGCCCCACCGGGGTCGACGCTCCGGGGTTTGTTTTCCAGCGCGCTGCCCGCGTAGTGGAACCACTCCACCGAGCCGCGTGAGATCTCCTCCAGCCAGCCGGGGGCCCGCGGTTCCTCATCAAGGACGGCCAGGGCGCCGACGCCCGCCATGAACACGCAGGCGCTCCACCAGTTGTGCCCCATGGTGTCGAGCGCGTGGATGCGCGTCTGGCCCAGCATCCAGTCGTTCAACGTCGGCAGGATTCCCAGCTCCATCAGGCCCTTGGCGATCGTCGCGCGGTCCGCCGGGGACAGGTCGTCATGGATGCAATCAAATCCCAGCGCGACGGTGTAGCAGGTGGCAGCCGTTCCCAGCGCGGAATGCCACGGCGGATCGCGTTTCAGCATTTCGTTTTCGTTCCACATCGGCCGCTGGCACTGCCGCAGCAACAGTTCCCGGATTTTCTCCGCGTACTTCTTCTCCCCGGTCATGCGGTACGCCAGGCAAAGTTGTTCCATGCCCCCGCCGGGT
>JBGOXZ010000201.1:0-5538 GCA_041479395.1 Opitutaceae bacterium | reverse complement strand
TATCAACGCCAGCCCGGCGGCGGAATAGGTTAGCAGGTGTCGCCAGCGTGCGGCGAAGAAGACCGCCCCTGTGATCAGAAAAACCGCGAACCAAAGCGGCGGACGTGTGCTCGCAAAACCGACGATGGCAAAAGCCAGCACGCCCACGAGCGAACCCAGAATGTCACACGAGTACCCCCACAGCGCCTTGCCCTGGTCGCGAAACGCCTGCAGACGCACGGCGATGATCTGCCCCAGCGGGACGAAACTGCCGGCGCTCAGCAGAAAGCAGATGATGATGGGCAGACGCACATCACCGAACACGGGCGCGCTGTCACCGAGGTCAAAATAGAGCAGCCAGAGGTACTCTGTCGGCGAATTCTGCGTGAAGGCAACGCGGCTCATGGCCCAGCTGGCGCCGGCCACGATCAGGAGGCTCGCCGGCCACAGCCAGAGCAACGGGCGCTTGCGCGCAATCAGACATCCCAGCCCCAGTCCCAAAAACGCGCTCAGCAGGATCAGGTTCGGAAAATAGGCGAGGACGCGCACTTGTCCCGGCAGCCAGCGGATCAGGGTCAGCTCCTGAAAAAGGACGACAAAGGAGGCGGCAAAAAGTCCGGCGCCGGTGCGCAGGAGCATTCGTTGCGGGGTGGGGTCGTCCGGATCGGTGTTCAATGGAGAAAGCGAGGTGATGTCCGCCTGGCCGTGGCTTCTTCGCCTCCGGCGGCGCCGGCGCCCGACGCGGCGGCGCGACGGAGTCCACGGATGCTCACGCGTGCACGTTCAGGACCGAATAGTTTTTCTTGCCTTTGCGCAGGAGCAGATACCGGCTGAACAGTAGATCGGCGGCCGTGACCGTCCGGGTGACGTCGGCGACGCGGACGCTATTGAGATAGATGCCGCCCGCCTCGAGGTCCTTGCGCGCCTGGCCCTTGGAGGGGCAAAGTCCGGCTTGGACAAGCAGGTCGATGAGGGGTGTGCCCGCCCCGGCGAGTTTTGCCTTGTCGAGGTCTGTGGTCGGCACTTCGCCCACGGCGTCGGTGAAGGCCGCCTCGGTGACGCCGTCGAGCCCGCCGCCAAACACGATTGCGCTGGCCCGGACGGCGTCGTCGCAGGCGTCCTTGCCATGCACGAGCGTGGTGACTTCGCCGGCCAGGGCCTTCTGCGCCGCGCGCGTGCCGGGATTCTGTTCGTGGGCGGCGGCCAGCGCGTCGATTTCTTCACGGGGCAGCATGGTGAATTTCTTCAGGTACTCGATCACCTTGCTGTCCTCGGTATTGATGAAGAACTGGTAGAAGCGGTAAGGGCTGGTCCGCTCGGGATCCAGCCAGACGGAGCCGCCCCCAGTGCTCTTGCCGAACTTCTGTCCGGCCGCATCGGTGACGAGCGGGAACGTCAGGCCCCACGCCGGCACACCCAGCTTTTTGCGGATCAGGTCACAGCCCGCGGTGATATTGCCGTACTGGTCCGCGCCGCCGATCTGCAGCTCGCAGTCGAATTTCTGGCGCAGATGCAGAAAGTCGTGCGCTTGGAGCAGCATGTAGCTGAATTCGGTATAGCTGATGCCGCTGTCGCTTTCGAGGCGGGAGCGCACGCTGTCCTTGGCCAGCATGACGTTCACGGGAAAGTGCTTTCCGACGTCGCGCAGGAAGTCGAGATAGGAGACCGGCGCGGTCCAATCGGCATTGTCCACCAGCCGGGCGGGGTTCGTCTTCGTCTCAAAATCGATGAACTTGGCGAGCTGCCGCTTGATGCAGGAGACATTGTGCGCCAGTTCTTCGCGGCTGAGCAGGTTGCGTTCGGTCGAGCGGCCGCCGGGATCGCCGATCATGCCGGTGGCACCGCCGGCGAGCGGTATCGGATGGTGGCCGGCGAGTTGGAAGCGCCGCAGGGTGAGCTGTCCGACAAGATGGCCGGCGTGAAGGCTGTCGCCGGAGGGGTCGAAGCCGCAGTAGAGCGTGATGGGTCCGCTGGCGAGCCGCCGACCGAGGCCGTCGAGGTCGGTGCAGTCCGCGATCAAGCCTCGCCATTGCAGGTCTTCAAGCAGTGTCATGGTGAACCGGCAGGTTATCGCGGTGGAGAGGGGGGCGGACAAGGGGAATCTTTGCCTGGGCGGGGCTGGCCGAAGGCCGCTTAATGCCCGCCCCGGGCTTTTCAAAACGGTGGCTTATACCGGGAAAAACGGTTTGTCTCGGCGCCAGGGGGTGCCGTAACGTCAGCCTTCCGACACGGCGGCGCCCGGCCGCAATATCCTCAACCCACAACCACCATCACCATGCCTCTCCCTGTTGGATCCAAGGCCCCTGACTTCACCCTCAAGACCAAGACCGCCGAAGGCCCGAAGGATGTCATCCTCAGCGACAACTTCGGCGGGAAGCAGACCGTCCTGCTTTTCTTTCCGGCGGCCTTCACCGGCGTTTGCACGCAGGAGATGTGCGACATCTCCGCCGGCCTCGGCCAGTATACGGGACTCGACGCCGAGGTTTACGGCATCAGCGTGGACAATCCGTTCGCGCAGGAAGCGTGGGCGAAACAAAACAACATCAAGGTCACGCTGCTGTCCGATCTCAACAAGACGGTGACCAAAGCCTACGGGGTGCTTTTCCCGAATTTGCTCGGCATTTATGAGACGGCCGCGCGCGCCGCGTTCGTCATCGGCGAGGACGGGGTGATCAAGTACGCCGAACAGACGTCGACCCTCAAGGATCTGCCGAATTTCGCGGCGGTGCAGGCGGCGCTGAGGCGATAGGCGGGCCCTTCCTCCGGGGAGCGAGCTGGCGCGCGATTTCGGATCGCCTACGAGCGGGCTCCTGCGTTTCACCATCTGCCATTCCATGAGTCACTCTTCCGCTCCGTTCCACACGCTCCAGAAGTTCCGCACCGGCCGCGGGGGAAAGTCGTTCTACTCGCTGCCCGCGCTCGAGGCGGCCGGTTTCAGCCGGCTCCGGCGCCTGCCGGTCTCCCTCCGCCTCGTGCTGGAGTCGCTGCTGCGCAACTGCGATGGCCGGCGTGTGACCGAGGCGGCGGTGCGCGCCCTCGCGTCGTGGCAGCCCAACGCGCCGCGGACCGAGGAGATCCCCTTCGTGGTCGCGCGGATCGTGCTCCAGGATTTCACCGGCGTCCCGCTGCTCGTGGACCTCGCCGCCATGCGCTCGGCCGTGCAACGCCTCGGCCGGGATCCCAAAATCATTGAGCCGCTCGTGCCGGTGGACCTGGTGGTCGACCACTCCGTGCAGGTGGATGTGAACGGCACGCCCGGCGCATTTGCCCGCAACCTCGAGATCGAATTTCAGCGCAACCGCGAACGCTACCAGTTCCTCAAGTGGGGCATGCAGGCCTTCGAGACCTTCAAGGTCGTGCCGCCGGGCATCGGCATTGTCCACCAGGTCAATCTCGAGCACCTCGCCAAAGGCGTGCTGGTTCAGGAATCTCAAATCTCAAATCTCCAATCCCAGATCGTCTACCCGGACACGCTCGTGGGCACCGACTCGCACACGACGATGATCAACGGTCTCGGCATTGTGGGCTGGGGCGTGGGCGGGATCGAGGCCGAGGCCGGCATGCTCGGTCAGCCCGTCTACTTCCTCACGCCTGACGTCGTCGGCGTGCACCTCACTGGCGCGCTTCGCGAGGGCGTCACCGCCACCGATCTCGTCCTCACCATCACACAGATGCTCCGCAGGGCGAAGGTTGTGGGCAAATTCGTCGAGTTCTTTGGCCCGGGAGCGGCGTCGTTGCCGGTCGTGGACCGGGCGACGATCGGCAACATGGCGCCCGAGTACGGCGCGACCATGGGCTTTTTCCCGATCGACGCCGAGTGCGCGCGGTACCTGCGCGCCACCGGCCGCTCCGCGGCGCAGGTGAAGCTCTACGAAGATTACTACCAGGCGCAGGGCCTCTGGGGCATGCCGCAGCGGGGCGAGATCGACTACTCGCAGGTGCTCGACCTGGACATCAGCACCGTCGTGCCGAGCGTGGCCGGACCCAAGCGGCCGCAGGACCGCATCGAGCTGCCGAAGCTCAAACAGGAATTTGCCGCGGCACTCTCGCGGCCGGTCGCGGAAAACGGCTTTGGCCAACGGGCGGCCGACCTGTCGAAGGTGGTGCACATCTCCGCCCATGGCAGCGGGCAGTTTCATCCCGGTGGCGGCAGCCAGGAGCCGGTCTCGCCGGGGCGCGCGGCCGCCTGTGCCACCAATCCCGCCACCGAGCGGGAGATGGCCAACAACCGCCCGACGCCCGACCAGATCTCGGCTGCGGTGCCGTGCGTGGAGGGCGACCTGCGGCATGGCAGCGTGCTCATTGCGGCCATCACGAGCTGCACCAACACCTCCAATCCGAACGTCATGCTCGCCGCCGGCCTCCTGGCCAAGAAGGCGGTCGAGCGCGGCCTCGCGGTGAATCCGCTCGTCAAGGCCTCACTGGCCCCGGGCAGCCGCGTCGTGTCGGATTATCTGGCCAAGGCCGGCCTGCAAGAACATCTCGATCACCTTGGTTTCAACCTGGTCGGCTACGGCTGCACCACCTGCATCGGCAACTCCGGGCCGCTGCACCCGGCGATCGAAGAGGCGGTGATCCAGAACGATGTCGTGGCCGCGTCCGTGCTTTCGGGCAACCGCAACTTCGAAGCCCGCGTGCATCAGAGCATCAAGGCCAATTTTCTGATGTCGCCACCGCTGGTCGTGGCCTTTGCACTCGCGGGCCGCGTCGACCTCGACCTGACCGTCGAGCCGCTGGGGACCGGTCGGGATGGGCGGCCCGTTTACCTGCGCGACCTCTGGCCCACGCTTGAGGAGGTCCGCGCCGCAATGCGTGTCGCACTCAAGCCCGCGGTGTACCGCCGGCTCTACAAGGATTTTGCGGCGCAGAACCCGAAGTGGAACGAGGTGGCGGCCCCGGCTGGCCACGTCTACCCGTGGGCGGCAGACTCCACCTACATCCAGGAGCCGCCGTTCTTCACAGACTTCAGCCTCGAGGCGGGCACCATCGCCGCGATCAGGAACGCCCGGGCGCTCGGCGTTGTCGGCGATTCGGTCACCACCGACCACATCTCCCCGGCCGGCGCGATCAAAAAGGCTTCGCCCGCGGGCGGCTACCTGCTCGGACACGGCGTGGCCTATGAGGATTTCAACAGCTACGGCTCGCGCCGCGGCAACGACCGCGTCATGACGCGCGGCACCTTCGCCAATGTGCGCATCAAGAACCTCATGCTCGGGGGCGAGGAGGGCGGCAACACGCTGTATTTTGGCGGGCCGGGCGCCCGCGCGACCGGCCCGGAAAAGATGTCCATTTACGATGCGGCCATGAAATACAAGACCGATGGCACGCCGCTGATCGTCATCGCCGGCCAGGAGTACGGCACGGGCTCGTCGCGCGACTGGGCCGCCAAGGGCACCCAACTGCTCGGCGTGAAGGTCGTCGTGGCGCAGAGTTTCGAGCGCATCCACCGCTCCAACCTCGTGGGCATGGGCGTGCTGCCGCTGCAGTTCGGGGAGGGCACGAGCGCGCAATCGCTGAAACTTGACGGCACGGAAACTTACAGCGTGCTCGATCTCGGCC
>JBGOXZ010000200.1:0-5542 GCA_041479395.1 Opitutaceae bacterium | reverse complement strand
CAACTCCGCCGGGCGGTCGCCCTCATCAGCGGCCGGGCGTTCACCGAAGCCAGCGGCGGAATCACCCTGAAAACCCTCCCGCGCCTGGCCACCCTCGGCCTGGATTTTGTTTCCACCGGCGCCCTCGTGCATCACAGCGTGTGGGTGGACATCGGACTGGACTGGCTGTCATGATGGGAGCCCATCTGAAAACCCTGGAATGGATCGTAGAGGCGCAGGCTGACCGCGTCCGCCGCAGAGGGCGCGGCGAGGTCCCGCCCCGGCTCATGCAACCAAAACGCCAGACCACCCGATTGCCGTCATCACAGCCATCCCTGGCCTCTTCGTGGCCTGGCCGGTTTCATCCATGAATCCCCCCGAACTCGTCATCCTCCGGGAATTGCTCGACCACGAACCCGCGTTCGTGTCCGGGAATCTCCTCGCCGGCAAACTCGGCATGAGCCGCGTTGGCGTGTGGATGCACATGGGCAAGCTGCGCGAACAGGGCTTCGAGTTCGAGGCCGTGCGCAGCCGCGGCTACCGGCTGGTCAAGCGGCCGGCCGGCCTCAATCCCCTGCTCGTGCAGGCCCACCTGAAACCCGACACCCGCCAGATTGACGTCCTCTGCCTGCCCGAAGTGGACAGCACCAACGACGAGGCGGAGCGCCAGCTCGCCTCCGGCCGGACCACGCCCTTTGTCGTGCTCGCCCGCCGCCAGACCCTGGGCCGCGGCCGCTTCGGCCGCGTCTGGCACAGCGAGGACAACGGCAACCTTTACGCGAGCTTCGTCTTCCGCCCGCACCTCGAGCCCGGGCGCATGCAGACGTTCACGCTCTGGATGGGCGCGAATCTCTGCGAACTCGTGGCCAACTTCTGCCACATCCAGCCCGGCATCAAGTGGCCCAACGACCTCTACTTTGCCGGCCGGAAGGTTGGCGGCATGCTGACGGAGGCGCGTATCGACGCGGACCAGATTCGCGATCTTGTTTTCGGCCTCGGCCTCAACGTCAACAGCCCGCTGGCCGCGCTGCCCCCCGAACTCGCCCGCCAGGCCACCACGCTGGCCGACAGCACCGGGCATCCGCTCGACCTCAATCGCCTCACCGCCGCGATCATCGGCCGCGTGCTCTCCGCCTACGAACGGTTCGTGGAGGACAGTCATCGGAGCACGTTCGCCGACCTGTGGAACCGCTTCGACCTCCTGCGCGGCAAGCCGGTGACCCTCGTGCAGGGCGCGCGGCGCATCGCAGGCATTGCCGGCGGCATCGATGACGAGGGCTCCCTGCTCATCCGCGGGGAGAACGGCCGACCCCAGCGCTTCCACGCCGGCGAAACCACGCTGGAAGGAAGCTGATCGCCGCGCACCCATCCATGATCGAACGCCGCCATCTTCACCCGTGAACTGATCCGCCTTCGCCGCTCGACTCCGGACCTTCGAACCTCGACGTTTGTCTCCCGCCCATGCCTCTCCTCTGCATCGATATCGGCAACACCCATACGCACTACGGGGTGGTCAGCACCGGCCAGGCCCTCTTCCAGCGCGAACTTCCCACCCGCCTGATTGACCATCCCTCCGAGGGTTTCGGTCCGGTGCTGGAGCGCATCGTCGCCAGCCATCCCGACCTGGAGGGCGCCGCCCTTTGCTCGGTGGTGCCGGCGGCCACAAACCTGCTGGAACGCGTGTTCGCGCTGCACCGGTTCGCGCGCCCCGTCTTCCAGCTCACCTCCGACAGGCGGCTCGGCGTGCCGCTTGGCTATCCCAAGCCGCAGGAGATCGGGCAGGATCGCCTCGCCAACGCCGCCGGCGCGCAGGCCTACTGTGGCGCGCCGGTCATCGTCATCGACCTCGGCACGGCCGTCACCTTCGACATCATCACCCGCTCGCGCGGCTACGAAGGCGGCATCATCGCCCCCGGCCTCGACGTGATGCGGCGTTACTTGCATGAGCAGACCGCCTTGCTCCCGCTGCTTGACGACACGCTGGAGGTGTCGCGCGTCATCGGCCAGTCCACCGCCGAAGCCATGCGCATTGGCACCGTCATCGGCTTTGGCGGCATGATTCAAGCGTTGCTCGACGCCGTGCTGGCGGAGCTTGCCCGGCGCGGTGAGCCCCTGCCAAAGGTGCTCGCCACCGGCAGCGCTGCTGCGCTATTAGAGAGAACCCTGCGTCATCCTTTCACGGTCGTACCCGACCTGACCTTGCGGGGCCTCGCCGCCACCTGGCGGTTGAACGCGCCGCCGGGTTGACCTTGGCCGGGGATTGCCATCCACCACCCTGCCTCCCTCCGCATGCCCGCCGTCGATCCAGATACCGCCCCCTCGACCATCGAGGTTGAGCACCTGGTCAAGACCTACGGCGGCATCGCGGCGGTGAACGACGTCAGCTTCACCGTGCGGCGCGGCGAAATCGTCGGGTTGCTCGGCCCCAATGGTGCGGGCAAGAGCACCACCATGCGCATCCTCACCGGTTTCCTGCCGGCCACCTCCGGCATCGTGCGCATCTGCGGCATTCCGGTCGCCTCGCGCACCGACGAGGCCAAGCGCCACATCGGTTACATGCCCGAGAACAATCCGCTGCCCGAGGATATGCGCATCAATGAATACCTCTATTACCGGGGCCGCCTGAAGGAGATGCCGCGCGAGAAACTCCGGACGCGGCTCGACGAGATGCTCGAGCTCTGCGATCTCAAGCGCATCCGTCACCGCATCATCGGCAAGCTGTCGAAGGGCATGCGCCAGCGCGTGGGCATCGCCGAGGCCATTCTCGGCGAGCCGGAAGTCATCATCATGGACGAGCCGACGATCGGCCTCGATCCCCATCAAATCCTCGTCGTGCGCGATCTGATCGGCGGTTTGCGCGGCCGCATGAGCGTCATCATCTCCAGTCACATCCTGCCCGAGATCGAGGTCACCTGCGACCGCGTGCTGATCATCAACGGGGGCCGAATCGTCGCGCAGGGCACGCCGGCCGAGCTGCGACGGTCGGTCGTGGGTCGCACCCATTACGAGCTCGAACTCGCCGGCGATCTGACGGCCCTGCCCGCCGTGCTGGCGGGCGTGAGCGCGGAGCTGGCCGTGCAGGCCACCGCTGGCCCGGACGAAGCCGGCTTCCACGCCGTCACGCTCACCACCACCAGCGATCAGGAACTGGGCGAGCGCCTGCTCCAGGCGTTGACCGCGCGCACCTACCGCGTGCGGGCCATCAGCCGCGCCCATCCCACGCTCGAGGACGTGTTCCTCGCCGCCACCAAGCGCAGTTGGGACATCGTCGATGCGCCCTCGGCCCGGAGGCGGGACAGCCGACGGCGGAGGCCGGACAAAACGTAGCCGGGAATCCCTCTGGTTCTGCGCCGTTCTGACTTCTGCCCTCTCCCGATCTGAACCACATGCGCCACCTCTTCACCATTCTCGGCCACGAAATCCGCATGCTGCTGGTCAATCCGAGCACCTACGTCGCGGCCGTGCTCTTCCTTGCGATCATGGGTCTGATCTTCACGGGCCTGATCGAGGTCTACAGTGAGGCGGCGCAGGAAACCTCGCCGGCCTACGACTTCTTCCGGCTGTTCCTGGGGTTCGCCGTGATTTTCATCGTGCCGCTTATCACGATGAAAAGCGTGTCCGAGGAACGCCGCCTCGGCACGCTGGAGACCCTCCTCACGACGCCGGTGTCCACCGCCGAGGTCGTGCTGGGCAAGTACGGCGCCGTCTATTTTCTCTACCTGCTGTTCTGGGGTTCTACGGGCGGCCTGTTCTACATCCTGCACCGCTTCGCCACCGACGCGCGCCTGCTCGACCCCGGCACGCTGGTCGGCGGCTACGTCTACATCGCGGTGTCCGGCCTCTTCTACGTGGCGATCGGGGTCTTCGCGAGCGCCCTGTCCCGCAACCAGGCCGTCGCCGCCATCCTCGCCTTCGTGATGCTGGCGGTGCTCATCTTTGGCCCGAAGATCGCGCTCGACGTCCAGCTCCTGCAGCTCGAGGCGTTCCGGCCGGCGCGCGCGGCCCTCGATTACGCGCAAGTGTTCCAGCACCTCAACGACTTCAGCCGCGGCATCATCGATACCCGGCATCTCTTCTTCTACTTCACCGGCACCACGCTCACGCTCATCCTCACCATCCTGGGCGTCGAGGCGAAGCTGCTTCACCACTGACCCTGCGCCATGCTGCCGATTGAGAGTTATCGCGCCGCCCGCTGGCTCCGCACCATCAATCTGGTGCTCCAGGCCGCGCTTTTTCTCACGCTCTTCGGCATGCTCAATTACCTCTCGATCCATTACCACTGGCGCTACGACCTCAGCCAGCACCGCCGCTACTCGCTCTCGCCCGAGACCGTCTCCTATTTGCATGAGCTGAAACGGCCCGTCCGCATCGTCGTCACGCTCACGCCCGACTCCGAGAATCCCGACGCCGTCCAGGCCTATCACGACGTGCAGAACCTGCTGCGTGAGTACCTCTACGCCACCCAAACCAACCAGGACGGGCGCGTGAGCGTGGAATACCTGGATGTTTACCAGCGGCGCCGCGACGCCGAAGCGCTCGGCATCGACCAGCCCGACGCCATTCTGCTCCTCTGCGGCGACAACCGCCGGGTCGTGCCCTTTAACGATCTCTACCTGCGCAAGGACCGCCGCCGCGAGGCTTTTCAGGGCGAGCAGGCCATCACGGCCGCCATCCTGGATGTCTACAGCCCGGTGAAGAAAAAGATCTATTTCCTCGCCGGACACGGCGAAATGGGCCCGGATGATGTCAGCCCCGTCCGCGGTCTCTCCGTGCTGCGCGACGAGCTGCGCTTGCGCAATTTCGACCTCGAAGGGCTGGATCTCTCCCTGACCAAGCGCATCCCCGACGGCGCCGACCTCATCGTCATCGCGTCGCCGCAGGGACACTTTCAGCCGTTCGAGGAGGAACTGCTGCGTCAGTATCTCATCACGCGCGCCGGTCGCATCATCCTCACGCTCGACCCGGCGCGTGAGTTCGGCCTCGACAATCTGCTCCATGACTGGGGCGTGCGCGTGGACGACGACGTAGTCTACGACACCAACCCCGAGGTCATCACCGACAACGGCGAGCTCATCATTCGCGACATCGACGGAAACAATCCCGTGACCAAGGCCCTGATCGACTATAAATTGCCCGTCCGGATCAGTCCGCCCCGCTCCGTGCGTCCCGACCCCGATCGTCCCCTGGACAACGCGCTCAAAGTCTCCGTGCTCGCCACCTCCTCGGCGACGTCCTGGGGCGAGTTTGGCTACCGCCTGAAAACCCAGGCGGCGACCGAATTCACGCCCGGCGCCGACCTGCGCGGGCCGCTGGGCGTGGTCGTCTCTTCCGAGCGGGTCACGGCCGGTGCCCTGCCTTTCAGCGTGCCGGGCGGCCGCCTGGTGGTCATCGGCTCAGGTGACATCTTCTCCAACCGCCACCTGACCGATCCGGGCAGCCAGACCCTGTGCCTCAACGCGGTGAACTGGACCGTGGACCGCGACACCCAGCTCCACATCCCCCCGCGCCCGATTGAGCGCTTCCAACTTTCCCTCTCGCAGGAGGAACTCGCCAAGCTCCGGCT
>JBGOXZ010000199.1:0-5565 GCA_041479395.1 Opitutaceae bacterium | reverse complement strand
GTGGATGCTCAAGCCCGAGGCCGGCGGCGAATCGTTCCTGGCGATGGACGGCCTCACACCAGCCCTGGCGCTGCTCGCCCGCTTATGGGAACACCTGTCAACGGGGAGGTACGGGCAACTTACGGTTGACCGCACCGACTATACGCACGTCTTCGAGCTGCCGTTGGCCTGCGCGCCCATCAGGCATGCCGTGCTGGCCGGGAAATACGCCGCGACATTTGGCGCGCCCCTTGTGTCGGAGGAAGCAAAAGATGAATGAGCTGACCGCCGACCATGGGGCCCGGGCACGTTTCCGCGAGGAGTTCCACGCGAACTTCGCGGTGAGTGCCAACGCCGGGTCGGGCAAAACTGCCGCGATCTCGGAGCGGCTGGCGCATCTGGCGCTGTCGCCCGAGGCAGCGGGGTTGCTGCCGCACATGGTGGTGGTCACTTTCACCAGGAAGGCGGCCGTGCAGATCCGGCAGCGGGCGCGCGCGACGCTCCTGCAAGAGTTGGCCCGCCGCCGGGCCGAAGGCCGCCCGACACCCGCGCGGGCGCTCGAGCTGCTCGATCGCGCGTTCTTCGGCACGATTCACAGCTTCTGTCTGCAGCTCGGCCAGCGTTTCGGCGCGACCTCCGGCTTGAACCTGAATCCGACGGTGCTGGAGGAAGGTGACGAGGTGCTGTGGGAGGAGTTTCTGGAGCAGGATGCGATGCAGTTCACGGCCATGCCGGAGGACTGTGTCGAGGTCTTTCTGCGTTTCCTGCCGCTCGGGGATGTTTTCCCGCTGGCGCGCGAACTGAGCCTGGCTGCGGCGAAGCGCTTCCTTGAGCGCGCCCCGCGCGCGCGACCGGCGGCGCCTGACGAGCGCGTGTTGGCCGCGTTGCAGGCGCTGACGGCCAAGGGTCGTGGCCGCGAGAATGTCGAGGCCACGAAAGAGGCGGCCGCCGAGTGGATGCGGCGATTCCATGCCGATCGTGGTTTCCTCCCGATGCTGCGGCCAATCGGATCGGCGGCGCGCGTCAAGGAACTGGTGCAGGCCCTCACGGCGCCGCTGAAGGCCTGGCTGGCCGACGCCGCGGCGGCGCTCGCCGCCGAACTGGCCCTGCGCTACCATCGCTATCGTTTTGAACGCGGCGTGCAGACCTACGCCGATCAAGTCGAGGCCGCCCTCGCCGTCCTGCAGCACCGTGAAACCCTGGACAGAATCCGCGCGGAAGGCTTCCGCGTGCTGCTCGACGAGGCTCAGGACACGGATCCGCAACAGTTCGCCGTGCTGGTGGAAATCACCCGCCCGCCGGGCGCGACCATTGGCGACTGGCCCGATGGCGGTGGAACTCCGCCGCGGCCCGGACACTTTTGCCTGGTCGGAGACGGCCAGCAGGCGATTTACGGCAGCCGGGCTGATGTGCGGAATTTCCTGCGGCATCTCACGGCGTTCGCCCGCGGCGACGGCGGCGAACGGCTCGACTTCCAGGTCACGTTTCGCGCGCCGCGGCGCGCGGTGGATTTTTTCAACGCAGGATTTCCCGCGGCGTTTGGCGATGGACGCGAACACAACTGGGGCGTGGCACCGCGGGACCGGCTGCAGGTGGCGTATTCGCCGCTCGTGGCGGCTCCCGCGAGCGAAGCGGGCATGGTCAGCCGGCTGCCGCTGGCCCCGGCAGCGGCGGAACTGAACGTCGAGCCGAGGCTGGCGGAGGAGGTGCGGCAGATTGCGCGCTGCCTGCGCGCGGGCGGCCCGGCGGTGGTGAGCGCGCGCACGTGGGGTGAAGTGTGTCTGCTCGCGCCTCGCAACGAGTGGCTGGCCACCGCCCGCAAGGTGCTCGAGGACGAGGGTCTCAAGGTGGCCCTGCAGATGCGGCGCAACCGCAACGCCGATCATCCGGTTTATGCGTGGCTCAGCGGCCTGGGCGCGGTGCTGGCCGATCCCGAGAACGCCTTCGAGTGGGTGGGGGTGTTGCGCGAGGTATTCGCGGTGCCCGATGCGGTGATCGCGGAGACCTGGCGCACCGCGGAGGCGTTTCGCTGGGATGAGCCGGAACGGCATCCGGCGCCCGTTGCGGCGGCCCTGCGCACGCTGGCGCCCTTCATCCTGCGCACGGATGAGGAGGGCGTGGTGCTCGAGGAATTCGTGGCCTCGCTGATCGAGGCGTGCGCCTTGCGTGAAAAGGCGCGGCTCGCCGATCCGGCGGGCGGCTTCGAAGCGGAGCTCGAACGGCTGCGAGCGCGGGCGGCGCTGCTCGGGCAGAGGGGCGGCGGTCCGCGCGAATGGCTGCAGGAACTGCTGCAGCACCGCGAGGAAGGCCGCCCCGTCGGCAAACCGGCCGACGATGCGATCAACCTGCTGACATCCCATTCCGCGAAGGGCCTCGAGTGGCCGGTGGTGATCCCCCTCGGTTTATGGCGCGACCTGCGTGGGAGATCCGAAACGGGGCTGCGCCTGCTGGCGGGCGACGAACCGGCAGCCCGGGTGTATTTCGACGCGGCCAGCGTGCCGGCCGAGACGGCGGAAGCACGCGAACGCGAACGTTGGCGCGAACTGACGCGGCTGCTCTACGTGACGTTCACCCGGGCCAGGCGGCATTTGGTGCTGCCGTGGCAGGCGCAGTTCGCGCCGAGCTTGAAGGGAAGCTTCGCCGATCTGTGGGGCGCGACGGACTTGTTTGACGCACTCCCGGAGACGGCGGCCGTGGCCGAAAGCGGATGGTGGGAAAGCACGAAAGAAGGCGGAGGAACGACGTGGCCCGCTTCCGCCGCTGCCGGGGGCGCGGCGGTCGCGTCGGCGGGGGAGGCGAAGAGGCTGCCGGCTTTGCCGACCCGCTTATTGCCGCACCAGCTGGCGCATCGGCCCGACGCAGTACGCACGACCCGGCATGAATCCGCGCTCGATGAGCCGTGGATAGGGGCACCGGGCGACGATCCCATCGACTACGGTCTCTGGTGGCATGAGACCATGGAATTTCTGCCGTGGGACGGCAGCGAGGCCGACGTGGACGCATATCTGGCCACGGCTCTCACTCGCGCGCGGCAGGCGGGTTTCGGCCGGCGCGCGGAGAGTGAGATTGCGGAACTGCGGGCCAGTGAATTCTTCTGCCACCTGCGGTGGCCAGCGGTGCGGCGGCTGACGGAACTGGCCGTCTTTGCGCCACTGCGCCCGGATGCGTGGATTGACGGCGTGATCGACCTGGTCGTGCACGACGAAGCCGCGCACGTGGTGCGCGTGATCGACTGGAAAACCAACCGGCCGCGGGCCGGCGAGGACGCCGGCGCGCTCCTCAAACGCCTGGGCGAGGACTATCGCCCCCAACTCGAGGCCTACGGCGCCTGTGTGGCTGGATTCTTCCCGGACTGCACGGTCAGCCTGGAATTATATGCGAGCGCGGCAGGCACGGCGCACGTGCTGCGTTCGACCTAAATTCTGCTTTACAGAGCGGAAAAAGCGCCGCACGGTGCGGTTCTCGCAAACACGCGACCACCCATGGGCAACCTGAAGAAAAAACGCCGTTTGAAGATGAACAAGCACAAGCGCCGCAAGCGCTTGAGGGCGCACCGGCACCAGAAGCGCACGTGGCAGAAATGAGCTGCCGCGCGCGTCGCTTGGCACGACACCGAACCCGCCGCCAGATTCGCGGCGGGTTTTTGTTTGCCAATTCTGCGGAGGCATCGCGAACCGGGGCCGCCGTGCGAACCACAGCGGGGTGGCAATCGACCCCGTTTCAACGGAACAGCTATTGCACGCGGGTGATGCGGAACCCCTTGGCGCGAAGGAGGGCGATCACGCTGCGCGGGCCGACGAGGTGGGCGACGCCGACGGCCACGAAAGCCCCGCCGCGCCTGAGGTAAGGCTCCGCGCGCGCGGCCATGATCTGGTTGCGTCGATAGAGAAGAGGGCCGGCCAACTCGTGCACCGATGGAGGTTTGAACTCCGCCTCAACTTCGGCGGCAATGCGACCCTCGTCGCCGGAGATATAGGCGTCGAGCAGTCTGCCAAGTTGCGGGTGTCCGGCCTCAAAATCGTCGAGTGATTCGACCAACAGGGCTTGGGCCTGCGCGGGTCGGAGCTTGTCGAACAGGTCGAGTTGCTCGTCGATCGTCTCGAGCGCAGAGACGGTGAGGCCGCGGGATTGGCTGTGTTCGCAGAGCTGGCCGTCGATGGTGGCATTGATGTCCGTCTCTTCGGGCGGCACGGCGAATAGCAGCGCGGCCAAACCGGGACTGAGCCGCTGCAAGAGAGGTTCCGGCACACCGACTTTGGTGCCGGCGGCCTTCACGCGTTCCCACAACGGCGGATGCAACTGGGTCTCGAGGTTGGGAGCGGTGGGATTGAACATGCGCGCTGCCATGCGGCCGGCGAGTTCGGGAGACAGCTCGACCTCGGGATGGAATGACTGGCAGGTATCGAGCGCCTTAAACACCAAGGGGGCCATCCCTTTCACTCGGAGATCGGAACTATGAATTGTGCCGTAGAAGTAGCTCGGATGCGGTCCTTCAACGCGCCAAAGGAGCGGCGCTGCTGTGCTCCCATTTGCGATAATGAGCGCCATGAAGAAAATGTAAATACCGTTCATCTCGGTATTAATGCGCTTTTTTGGTCTTGTCATAGATAGGTCATTTTGTAAAAACCCACGTCCTCTTGTGGTAGCATTGCCAGTAATCAATCCGGAGATGCAATCTCAATTTCGTACGACCTTGGGTTGCGTCCGCCCTATTCCCTCTCCCAGTCAACGCCCATAGCTTGTCGTGCCCGCATGTTCTCGCTCTCGAAAAAGACGAAAGGTTTTTTCATCGAAATCAACGAGCAGACGGCGTTGATGGCGCGCACATCATCGCCGGATGCGCCCTTGGAGATCGAGGAGATGAAGGAGATCCCGGCTGGCGATGACGCAGCGGTGCAGGCGGCGGTCAAGGAGTTGGTGGGGAAGAAGAGCGGCAGCGGCTACATGCACGCGCGATGCGGCGTCTATCCGCCGCGGCGGCTCGTGCGGCGCATCACCCTTGATCTGAAGCGCGTGAAAGAGCCGGGCTATTTCATCGAAATCTGTGCGCAGCAGCTTCGGATGGAGGCTGAGAAGTGCACCATCGCGGTCCTCCACGCCGCGGATGGCTCCGATTACGAGGTGGCGAAGGTCACTACGCAGAAAGAGGTGGTTTTCGTAGGGGGGCCAGATGACGAACTCCTCGCTCTCCAGGAACGGTTGCTGGCGCTGGGCGTGTTTCCCGAGCGCCTTGAACTGGGCACGTTCGCCACTCTGGGCGGCTTGGTGGACTACCAATCGTTCGCGCAACTGAAGGCGCCAACGCTTGTGCTGGAAATGGATGCCGAAAGCACGCAGTCGTTCATCGTCAGCGCCAGCGGTCTCGACGTCAGCCGGTGGATACCGCAGGGCCTTGATGCGATGGTTCCCGTGATCCAGAAAGAGTTGAATCTGAAGGACGAGCAATCGGCGCGGAAGCTCTTTTTCTCGAACACGTTCGACTTTACGAACATGGGAGGACTCCTCATCAAGAAGCTGGTCAAGGAACTGCAATCCTTGATCGGGTTTTACGAGGTGCAGACCGGCCAGTCGATCGGGCAGGTACTG
>JBGOXZ010000198.1:0-5688 GCA_041479395.1 Opitutaceae bacterium | reverse complement strand
GGCACGTCGAAGATCATGTCGCCGGTATTCCAATCCTGCATCGCCTGGTCGTTGAGCAGGGTGCGGATGCGCAGGTTGTTCGGGTTGGGAATCTCGTCCTTCGTCACCAGCACGGGGCCGAGCGGGCAAAACGTGTCGAAGCTCTTGGCCTGGCACCACTGGCCGCCGCCCCAGGGCTTGCGCTGCCAGTCGCGGGCGCTCACGTCGTTGGCGCAGGTGTAGCCGAGCACGTAATCAAGGGCGCGGTCGCGGGTCACATTCTTGCAGCGCCGGCCGATCACCACGGCCAGCTCGCATTCGTAGTCGACCTCCTGGCTGGCGAGTTTTTGCGGGATTTCAATGGGATCGCCGGGATTCTGCACGGAACTGGTGGCCTTGAGAAAGAGCACGGGCTTTTCCGGCGCGCCGCGGCCGCCCTCCTCGGCGTGTTTCTTGTAGTTGAGGCCGATCGCCAGCAGGTTGACCGGCACAACCGGCGCCAGGAGCTTGCCGGGCTGCACCATGCGGTCGGTGACGCGGAAGTCGCCGAGGATGTCGCCGGCGATCTCGCGGGCGGCGCCGTCGGGCTGCAGGGCGGCGTAGGCGGGTCCGGCGGGAGTGAGATGGCGGATGATTCTCATGCGGGAAATAGTCTGGCCGGCAAATTCGGCAAATCAACCGCGGTCGGGCAAGGCGTGGTCGTTCTTCGGCCGCGAGACCGGCCTGCCGCAGCATGTCGCGGAGCTCCTGGTTCCGCCCGCCAAGGTCGAGGGATACCTCCCCGCCATCTCGGCGTCACCGCCGCCGGACCAGGCCAAGAAGAACTGACGCTGTCGCTATCGGTTCGGACGACTGGGTCCCGGGATGCGGTGCAGACTGCGCTGAACCGGCATCGGTGTCAGGCTTGCGCCGCTGGTGCGGGATAAGCCTCAAACCTTCGCGGGTTCGGCATGGGCCTCCATCCCCGCGCACGAGCACACGAGATTCCGGTCGCCGTAGACGTTGTCCACGCGGCTCACCGCGGGCCAGAACTTGGAGTGACGCGTCCAGGCGCTCGGAAACGCGGCCAGCTCGCGCGGGTAGGGGCGATCCCACGCGTCGGTGCAAACCACCTGGGCGGTGTGCGGCGCGTGTTTGAGCGGATTGTTGATCTGGCCGAAGGCACCCTTCGCAACCTTCTGCATCTCGCCGTGGATGGCGATGAGCGCGTCGCAGAAACGGTCGAGTTCGGCCTTCGACTCGCTCTCGGTGGGCTCGATCATGAACGTGCCGGGCACCGGGAACGACATCGTGGGCGCGTGATAGCCATAGTCCATCAAACGCTTGGCCACGTCTTCGACCTCCAGGCCGTGCTGCTTCCAGGTGCGCAGATCGATGATGCACTCGTGGGCGACGAGGCCGTTGGCGCCCGTGTAGAGCACGGGGAAGTACGGATGGAGCCGCTGCGCGACGTAGTTGGCGTTGAGGATAGCGACTTTGGTCGCCCGCGCGAGGCCGTCGGGTCCCATCATGCGCAGGTACATCCAGGAGATGGTGAGGATGGAGGCGGAGCCCCAGGGGGCCGCGGCGACCGCCCCCGTCTGCAATTTGAGCTTTGAGATGGCAGATTCCAAATTGACCACCGCATGACCGGGCAGGTGGGGGACGAGATGCTTCGCCACGCCGATGGGTCCCATGCCCGGTCCGCCGCCCCCGTGCGGGATGCAGAACGTCTTGTGCAGGTTGAGGTGGCAGACATCGGCGCCGAGCGCCGCGGGAGTGGTGAGGCCGACCAGCGCATTGAGGTTGGCTCCGTCCATGTACACCTGGCCGCCGTGCTCATGCACGATGGCGGCGATATCCTTGATGCCGCTCTCGAACACGCCGTGGGTGGAGGGGTAGGTGATCATGAGCGCGGCGAGCTCCGGCGCATGCTGCGCGGCCTTGGCGCGGAGGTCGGCGAGGTCGACATTGCCCTGCGGGTCGCAGGCCACGGCCACGACCTGCAGGCCGGCCAGGGCGGCGCTGGCGGGATTGGTCCCGTGCGCAGAGGTGGGGATGAGGCAGATCCGGCGCCGGCCCTCGCCGCGCGCCTCGTGCCAGGCGCGGATGGCGAGCAGGCCGGCGTATTCGCCGCTGGCGCCGGCGTTGGGCTGGAGCGAGATCGCGGCGAACCCGGTGATCTCCGCAAGCCACGTCTCGAGATCCATGAATAGCTTCTGGTAACCGCGCGCCTGGTCGGCGGGCGCGAACGGATGCAGCCGGGCGAACTCGGGCCACGAAACCGGAAACATCTCGCTGGCGGCGTTCAGCTTCATCGTGCACGAGCCGAGCGAAATCATCGACTGGCAGAGCGAGAGGTCGCGCGATTCGAGCCGTTTGAGGTAACGCAGCATCTCATGCTCGGTGTGGTAGGAGTTGAACACCGGATGGGTGAGGAAGGCCGACTGGCGCGCGTGGGGCGCGGGATAGTCGGTGATGACGTCGTCCAGCGCGGGCGACTGGGCCGGGCTGAAAACGTCGAGCAGGGCGTGCACATCGTCGAGCGTGGTGGTCTCATCGAGCGAGATGCCCACCGTGCGCGCGTTGATGTGGCGCAGGTTGATTCTCCGGCCCTGGGCGGCGGCATGCACGCGGCCGGCTGAAACGGTGCCGATCGTCAGCGTGTCGAAGACGGGCTCGGTGTTGACGCGGACGCCGGTCGCGCTGAGGCCCCGGGCGAGGAGCTGGGTGAGCAGGCGCACGCGCCGCGCGATCTGGCGCAAGCCCTCCGGGCCGTGGTACACGGCGTACATCGCGGCCATGACCGCCAGGAGCACCTGCGCGGTGCAGATGTTGGACGTGGCCTTGTCGCGGCGGATGTGCTGCTCGCGCGTGCCGAGCGCGAGCCGAAGGGCGGGATGGCCCTGCGCGTCCTTCGACACGCCGACGAGCCGGCCCGGCATCTGGCGCTTGTAAGCGTCCTTGGTGGCGAAAAACGCCGCGTGCGGGCCGCCAAAGCCCATCGGCACGCCGAAGCGTTGCGCGGAACCGACCGCGATGTCGGCGCCGAATTCGCCCGGGGGACGCAGCAGGGTGAGCGCGAGCAGATCGGCGGCGACCACGCAAAGCGCGCCGGCGGCATGGGCCTGCGCGAAGAAGCCCGCGTAGTCATGAATGGAGCCCCACGTGTCGGGGTATTGCACCAGTACGCCGCAGACATTGCCTTCGATCTTGAACGTGCGGTAATCGCCCACCACGACCTCGAGGCCGAGCGGCCGGGCGCGCGTCTTCACGATGTCGATCGTCTGCGGATGGCAGGCGCTGGAAACGAAAAACACGCCGCCGGCGCTCTCCTTTACGCGCCGGCAGAGCAGCATGGCCTCGGCGGCGGCAGTGCCCTCGTCGAGCAGGGAGGCGTTGGCAATCGCGAGTCCCGTGAGGTCGCAGACCATCGTCTGGTAATTGAGCAGCGCCTCGAGCCGGCCCTGGGAAATCTCGGCCTGATAGGGCGTGTAGGCGGTGTACCAGCCGGGATTTTCAAAAACGGCGCGCTGGATGACCGGCGGCGTGAACGTGTCGTAATAGCCCATGCCGATGAAGCTGCGAAAGACCTGGTTCTGCGCCGCAATGGCGCGCAGCTCCGCGAGCGCGGCGCTCTCGCCGACCGCCTCCGGCAGGCGCAGGGGCCGGCGCGCGCGAATGTGCGCCGGCACGGCGGCGTCGATCAGGGCCTCGAGCGTCGGGTGACCGAGCGGGCCGACCATCGCGGCGATGTCCTCCTCGCTGGAACCGAGGTGGCGGCGGGCAAAGGTGTCGGACGGGGCGAGCGGATCGCTGTTCAGGGCCATACCTTCCGGACGGTAGCCCCGGGCCCCGGGCGCGCAATAGCGATTTGATTGCGAGTGGGAGCCCGTCCGGTCTGGCGGAGCTTCGGCGGAGTAGGATTGCAGGTGATTCTCTCGGGCGCATGCTGCTTCGCCACGGTTTCGAAGGACCAGAGCACGCTCCCACCGTCCAAGGCAATGACCGCCACTGCCTTCACCACCAAAGTCGCCCGCGCGGCCTACATCGACCGGCGGCTCGCGGAGCTTTATCCTGAGACGTCCGTTCCGCTGCGGCACACGGACGCTTACACGCTGCTGGTGGCCGTGCTGCTCTCGGCCCAGTGCACCGACACGCGCGTGAATGAAGTCACGCCGCGGCTGTGGGCCGTGGCCGCCACGCCGGAGGCCATGGGCCGGGTGCCGGTGGCGGAGATCGAAGCGATCATCCGGTCATGCGGGCTGGCGCGGCAGAAAGCGCGGGCCATCGCGGAGATGTCGCGACTGCTGGTTGCGCGCCACGGCGGGCAGGTGCCACGCACCTTTGACGAGCTCGAGGCCCTGCCGGGCGTGGGGCACAAAACCGCGTCGGTCGTCATGGCACAGGCATTCGGCCAGCCGGCGTTTCCGGTCGACACCCACATCCACCGGCTGGCCCAGCGCTGGAGACTGACCGACGGCCGCAGCGTGGAGCAGACCGAGCGCGATCTGAAGCGGCTCTTTCCACGCGACCACTGGAACCGGCTCCACCTGCGCATCATCTTCTACGGCCGCGAACATTGCACCGCGCGCGGCTGCGACGGCACGGTGTGCGAGATTTGTCGCACGCTTTTTCCGGGCCGGCGGCGGGCGGTGTCCACCCGCAAATAGGCGCAAACGGACTGCTGCCGATCGAGCCGTACGGATCCGGTCGCTGGCGGGAACCGGTTGGTAATGGTGCAATTCGCGATTGTCATCGCGAGCCCGGTGCAACCGGGCAGCCTGTCCTCCGTAGCCTTGGCGAAGGAGGATGGCGATCCAGCTGGATTGCTTCGTCGCTCTGCTGGCCAGCAGAGCTCCTCGCAATGACAATCGGTACCATCACGGGCCGGTTTACAGGGTTGCCAAGGCGGAGGAAACCGGGAAGCTGTCGGGTTTTCATCCGATATGTTACGCAGACTTATCGCGTCGATCCGGAAGACGCTGACGGCCAAGCCCACCGGTGCTCCCGCCAAAGCGACTCCCAAGCCCACTCACCGGCCGGCCGGCCACGAACACCCGTCGGTCGCCCGATCGCACCCGCCGGGAAGACCCGGCCGCGGCCGGGGACGCGGCCATCACCCGCAGACCGGCCATGCGCCGAGGTCCGCGCCCAAGGCCGAACCGACACCGGCGCCGCGAACCACGCCGAGCCGGGCGGCAGGGAGCCCGCCTGCCTCGGGCTTGCCGAAGGGGCCGGGGCCGCATGCGGCACACGAGCCTCCGCCTCCTGCCGTGCCGGCCATGGACACCGCGTTCACGCGGCTGGGCCTCACCGATGCGCTCGCCTACGCCGTGCAGAAGATGGACTACACCGAACCGACGCCCGTCCAGCAGCAGGCCATCCCGCTCGTGCTCGCCGGCCGTGACGTCATCGGCTCCGCCCAGACCGGCACCGGCAAGACCGCCGCCTTTGCCATGCCCATCCTGCAGCGGCTGGGCAGCCACGGCACGCTGCGCTGCCTCATCCTCGAACCCACGCGGGAACTGGCGTTGCAGGTCGAGCAGGCGTTCCGCGACCACGGCCGGTTCACCAATCTGCGCGCGACCGTGATCTACGGCGGGGTGGGCTACGGCCGTCAGCGCGATGATCTCAAGCGCGGCGTCGACGTCGTCGTTGCCACGCCCGGCCGGCTGCTCGACCTCCTCGAGCAGCGCACCCTGACGCTGCGCGACGTCAATGTCCTCG
>JBGOXZ010000197.1:0-5742 GCA_041479395.1 Opitutaceae bacterium | reverse complement strand
GGGCAACCCGTAGGTGTGATGGAAGGCGCGCACCAGGTGGTCGCTCGCGGCCTTTGACGCCGCATAGGGGCTATTCGGTGCGTACGGCGTTTCCTCCGAGAAGGCGGGATCGTGCGGCGCGAGCGTGCCGTAGACCTCGTCGGTCGAGACGTGCAGGAAGCGGAAGGCGCCGTGGCGCGGCTCGGGCAGTCTGGCCCAATACTGCCGCGCGCCATTGAGCAGGCGGAGCGTGCCGACGACGTTGGTCTGGATGAACGGCTCGGGCGAATCGATCGAGCGGTCGACGTGCGACTCGGCGGCGAAGTTGACCACCGCGTCGATCGCGTGCTCCGCCAGCAGGCGCGATACCAGCGCGGCGTCGCCAATGTCGCCCTGCACAAAAACGTAGCGCGGGTCGGACGCGAGGTCGGCGAGATTAGCCGGGTTGCCGGCGTAGGTCAGCTTGTCGAGATTGACGAGCGTGCGCAGCGGCGAGCCCGGCTCGACCAGCCGCTGCCGCACGAAGTTGGAGCCGATGAAACCGCAGCCGCCGGTGACGAGGAGATTCATGGGAAAGGGCGAAAGAGTCAGTCGGTGGGCGCGTCAGGTTTCAAGCACCAGGCCGAGGGCGTCATGCCAGTCGGGCAGCGTCAGGCCGAACGTGCGCTGGAGCCTGGCGCAGGACATCACGGAGAAGGCGGGGCGTTTCGCCGGCGTGGGGTATTCGGTCGAGGTGATCGCTTCGATCGTGCGGCATTTCCGCTCGGCGGCGGGCATCCGATCAACGATGGCGCGGGCGAACTCGTGCCAGCTCGCCTGGCCCGAGCAGCAGAGGTGATAGACGCCGGTGCAGCGGGCGGCTAGATCGGAACGGCGTGCGTGCTGCAGGGCCAGCGCGGTGGCCTCGGCAATCAGGCGGGAAGTGGTCGGGCAGCCGACCTGGTCAGACACGACGCGGAGGCTCTCCCGTTCGCGGGCCAGCCGCATCATCGTCAGCATGAAATTGCTCCCGCGCGGGCCGTAGACCCAGCAGAGGCGGAAGATGAGGTAATGGCCGCCGACCTGTTGGATGGCGGTGTCGCCGGCGAGTTTGGACCGGCCGTAGGCGCCGAGGGGATTCGGCCGGTCGTCCTCCACGTAGGGCGTGGTTTTGGTGCCGTCGAAAACGTAGTCGGTCGAGTAGTGGACCAGCAGCGCGCCCCGCTGCTTGGCTTCCTCGGCCATGATGCCGGGCGCGTCGCCGTTGATCTTGGTGGCCAGCGCGGGCTCGGATTCGGCTTTGTCGACCGCAGTGTAAGCCGCGGCGTTCACGATGATCTCCGGTGCGGTGTCCCGAATCCATGTCCTGATGGAGTCCGGGTTGGTCAGATCGACCTCCGGAAAATCGACGCAGACCAGATGGCCCAGCGGCGCCAGCGTGCGCCGGAGTTCCCAGCCGACTTGGCCGATTTTGCCGAACAGGAGAATCTTACTGGGAGGCATGTGGAGGAAGAGAAGAGGTCGCCGGAAATAGGCGTGCGGGCCAGCCGTGGTGTTTGCTAGAACAGTCGTTCGGTCGGAATCTCGCTGAGCCGCGGGCTGGCCGCGTCGCGCTTGGAGAGGAGGGGATGCTCGACGGGCGGCCATTGGATGCCGACGGCGGGGTCATCCCAGCGGAAACCGAGTTCGTCTTTGGGTGAGTAGAAATCGGTGCACTTGTAGTGGAAGAGCGCGCTTTCGCTCAGCACGACGAAACCATGAGCGAACCCGGGCGGGGCGTAGAACTGGCGCTTGTTTTCGGCCGAGAGGGTGACACCGAACCACCGGCCGAACGTGGGCGACCGGCGGCGGATGTCGACCACGACGTCCCACACCTCGCCCTGCCACACCGACACGAGTTTGCCCTGCGCCATGGGATTCTGGAAATGCATCCCGCGCAGCGTCCCGCGGCAGGAGAACGAGAAGTTGTCCTGCACGAAATCGAGGGCGATGCCGGCGTCGCGGTAGCGCCGCCGATTCCAGGATTCGAGAAAGAAGCCGCGGTTGTCGCCGAAGACGTTCGGCTCGATGAGCAGCAGGCCCTCGAGGGGGCACGGGGTGACTTTCATGCGGCGGAGGATTAATCGGAGTCGGCGCGGCCGCTGCAATCATTTCCTACGGTAGTCGCCGCGGCTGAAATATTTCTCCAGCCACACGTACATGCAGATGAAGAAGTAGCGGCTGCCCATTTCCTTGATTTTGAGTTTGGCTTCACCGTGCTTGCGGTTCTGCCAGGTGATGGGCGTCACCGTCCACCCATAACCGCGCACGATGGCCTTGAGGGGAATTTCGACCGTGAGGTTGAAATGCGGCGAGAGGAATGGCCGGCAGCCCTCGATGACATTGCGGCGGTAGGCCTTGAAGGCGTTGGTGGTGTCATTGAGGGGGATGCGGAAGAGCACCTTGATGAAGAGGTTTGCCAGGCGGTTGATGACCAGCTTGATCCGCGGATAGTCGATCACTCTGGCACCCTTGATGAAGCGGCTGCCGAACACACATTCCCAGCCCTCGCCCAGCAGCCGCCAATAGCGCACCGCGTCCTCGGGCGAATCGGAGGCGTCGGCCATCATGATGACGCAGGCATCGCCTTTGATGTGGTTCAAGCCGTGCACGACAGCCCGCCCGAATCCGTGCGGCCCGGGATTCTGCACCGGTACGAGCGCGGGTATCTTTTGGCGCAGCGCCTGCAACACCTGCCAGGTCGAGTCCCGGCTGCCGTCGTCCACCACGACGATTTCATGCGGAATCTGCTCGCGCTGGAGGACGGCGCACAGGGCCGCCAGCGTGTTGGGCAGCGAGGCTTCTTCATCGCGCGCGGGCATGACGACGCTGAAGAGGGTAAGCGGCTGGGCGGAGGCCGCGGGCGGTCCGGCAGGCTTCATGGTGGCGCTGGCGATCAGTTGGGTGGGATGGCGTCTGGTCCGTCAGTTTGGCAGGTCACAGGGTAGTCGGGAATTCTGGTGCAGAAACTTTGGTTCACGGGATGCCGAGTTCGCCGGCGGGCGGCATGGCCAGATGCCCTTACTGGGGTGGCTTCCGCCCCACGATGAGAAACTGCCGTCCTTTGATTCGCCAGAGCAAAGGGAGGGCGAGGTACAATCGCACCATCCACAGCGGATAGCGCCGCACGTTGACGATGGTATAGGGCAGAAAGCGGGCCGTGACGTATTCGATCTCGAAGCCCGTCATCTCCAGCGCCTCGCCCAGAGAAGCCTCCGTCAGAACGATATGGTGGTCGTAGAAATCCCAATAGACGCCTGGCAAATACCGGATGTTGGGCCCCATGGCAATCAGGCGTCCGCCGGGCTTCAGGCAGCGCAGAATCTGGTGCAGGGTTTGCGTCAGGCGCAGCTTGTCGGGGAGGTGCTCGAAGAAATTGCTGGAGAAGACGATGTCGAGCGCGTCGGGAGGCAGCGGCCACTCTGCGGAGCAATCCTGCCGCAGGAATTCCACGTTGGCGGCGAGATGCTCCGGCACCTCGGGGTTCAAATCCATCGCCAGTTTTCGCCCCGCCTGGATCTGGTTGATGAATTCGCCGTACCCGCAGCCGAGGTCGAGCACGGTGGCGTCGACCGGAATCCAGCGCTGGAAGAAGTCCTTCGTCAGCACCGACCACACCTGCCAGCGATAGGCGGCCGAGGCGGCAAATCGGCGACGATAAATGCGAACCAGGTCCTTTTCGGTTTGACGCATGACAGCAGGCGCGACGCCCCCGGTCAGTCGGGCGCGGAAAGATCGAGCCAGTCGGGGTGTGACTGCGCGTGCGCGGCGATTTCGTCCAAGATGGCCATGACCGGCGTCTGGGGCCGCCAACCCCAAAGGCGCGTGGCCTTGGCGTGGTCGAGCACGATCCACGGAATATCGAACGGTCGCGACGTGCCGTCCGCCGCCACCTCGTGCGCGCCGATGTGCGCGGCGCACCAGTCGCTCAGCTGCCGCAGCGACAGGGCCGAGGCAACACCGCCGGACAGGTTCACCACCCGGTCGGCGACCGCGAGCCGGGGCGCGGCAAATTGCTTTTCCAGGAGCGGCCGCAGGTCGCGCGGATGCAGGCAGTCGCGCACCTGATGACCGTGGCCGCCGAAGCCGAGGTAGCGCAGCGGACGACGGCGCAGCCATGAGTTGATCCAATAGGCGAAGATGCCCTGGTCGGGCCGGCCGAACTGGCCGGCGCCTGCGAGTACGCCGCAGCGGTTGATAAAGACCGGCAGGCCGAACGTTTCGCCGTATTCGAGAGCAAGCGCTTCGGACGCGAGCTTGGTCGCGCCATAAAGCGAAATCGGTGCGACGGTGGAGAAGCTCTCGTCCAGACCGGCCGCGGACAGGCCCGGCGGCAGCGGCTTGCTGGTGTCGGGCTTGAACGCCTGCTTTTCGACGATCACCGGCAGCGCCGCGAGCGGGGCGATGGCGTAAACCCGGCTGGTGCTGAGCAAGATGCAGCCGGCGCGGCGGAGCTTGCAGTATTCCAGCATGTTCACCGTGCCCACGAGGTTGTGCTCGACCAGCTGGCGGCTGCTGGTGCGGCCATCAACTCCGGCCAGCACGCTCGCTTGGGCGGCGGCATCGATGATCCAGTCCGCATCGGGCAGCTCCTCAAGGTCGCTCGCCATCCGCAGATCGGCGTGGAAAAGCCGTGCGCCGAGTCGCTTGAGTTCCGTCCGATTGGTCTCGCTGCCGGGTCGGATGAAATTGTCAAAGCCGAGAACCTCGTGGTCTTTTCCGGACTCGATCAAGGCCTTGGCGATCGTGCTGCCGGCGAAGCCGCACACGCCGGAAATCAGGATTCTCATGGCAGGCCAGCAAAGCAGGACTGCCGCGGCAGGGAAAGGGGGAAATCTTCAGCTGGCCCGGCTGCGTCGCGCCCAGGCTTCCACGATCTGACGGATGGTCTCCTCCAAGCTCACGCCGATGTCCCATTGCGGATAGTGGGCGCGCATTTTGCGCAGATCGGAATAGTAGCAGATGTGGTCGCCGAGGCGATTTTGCTCGACGTACGTGTACACTTGTTTCCGGCGGGTGTATTTCTCCGTCAGTTTGAACGCCTCGAGGATGGAGCACGCGTTGGCTTTGCCACCGCCGAGATTGTAGACTTCGCCCACGCGCGGCTTCTCCACGAAAGCGGCCATGAAGCGGGCCACATCCAGCGAATGGATGTTATCCCGCACCTGCTTGCCCTTGTAGCCGAAGATCCGGTACTCGCGGCTCTCGAGGTTACACTTGACGAGGTAGCTGAGGAAACCGTGCAGCTCGACGCCACTGTGGTTCGGGCCGGTAAGGCAGCCGCCGCGAAGACAGCAGGTGGGCAGATTGAAATAGCGACCATATTCCTGGACCATGACGTCAGCGGCCACCTTCGAGGCGCCGAACAGGGAGTGTTTCGACTGGTCGATCGTGAAGGTCTCCGGAATGCCGTGGGCGTAGGCGGGGTCGGCGTAATCCCAGCGCGTCTCCAGTTCCACCAAACGGATCGAGTTGGGGGCGTCGCCGTAAACCTTGTTGGTCGACATGTGCACAAACGGCGACTCGGGGCAGGCCTGGCGCGCGGCTTCGAGCAGGTTGAGCGTGCCGCCGGCGTTGGTGTCGAAATCGTCGAACGGAATGGCCGCCGCGCGGTCATGACTCGGCTGTGCAGCCGTATGCACGATGGCCGAGGGTTGAAGTTGCCGGACCAGGGCGAGGACGCCGGCGCGGTCGCGAACGTCGAGTTCGTGGTGGACGAAACCCGGCAGTTCCTGCTGCAGGCGG
>JBGOXZ010000196.1:0-5781 GCA_041479395.1 Opitutaceae bacterium | reverse complement strand
CTCTCCGCGCTGGCGTGGTCCGGCGCGATGCAGGGCCCCGAACAGGCCGACGGCACCGTCGCGGCCGACCGGCGGGCCGCCGCGGCGGCCTTCCGCCACGGCGCCGGCCAGATCACGCTCATCGCAGCGCAGCTCGCGCTGCTCGATCCCGCCGCCTGTGAATTCGCGACAGTCGACGCCACCCTCGACAAACTCGCCGGCGCCTCGTTCCCGATCAAGCAGCGTCTGCTCCTCGCCTGCGCCCACACGGTGAGCCACGACAACCAGATCCGCGCCGAGGAGGGCGAATTGCTCCGCGCTTTCGCCGATTCGCTCGGCTGTCCCATGCCGCCGCTGCTGGACGGGTCGTGATCTTCCAACGGGGCCAGCCGAAAACATCCCCGGGGCCACTCGCGAGCGAACCCACCATCCGGCGGCAACCATCGCCGCCGTTCGTGGCATGACTCCGTCCCTGGCGGCACCGCTTCCCAGCGGGCCGGTGCGCTGTCGGGCCGAGAGTCTGGAAGACCTCAGTCTACCTTGCGGTATTTCTCCGGCGGGATTTTGAAGCGGTGGCCGGAGTCGAGGTCGGTGAAGATATGCCAGTGCTTGTCGTCCGTCTTGTGCACGGCGACTTCCAGCATCTGCCCCTGATCATAGTGGTATTCCTCCGACTCGAACAGGTGGTCCGCGTGGGCCACGGCTTCACCAATTTCCCCGCTGTGGTGCTCCAGAATCTCGATTTTCCAGTGCATGGGAGTTAAGGGGTTCAGAAAACGTCGCGGCCCACGCCGCTAACGCGCCGCCCATGCTGCGACGGACGCCCCGCGGGTCAAGTCTGGGCGCGCATCCGGATGGCTGTGCGGCGTCATAACAGTTTGGACAGGGGCGGGCGGCCGCATTATCGCTGTCTGCAAAACCGCTTCCCCATGCTCGTCGTCCATGTCCACGTTCACGTAAGGCCCGAGTGCGTCGCGGCCTTCCAGACCGCGAGCCTTGAGAACGCCCGCCACAGCGTCCGCGAACCTGGTATCGCCCGCTTCGATGTCGTGCAGCAGATCGACGATCCGACGCGTTTCGTCCTGGTCGAGGTCTACCGCACGTCCGCCGCCCCCGCCGCCCACAAGGAGACGTCGCACTACCAGGTCTGGCGCGACGCCGTCGTGTCGATGATGGCCGAGCCGCGCACCAGCGCCAAATTCGCCAGCGTGTTCCCCGACGACGCCGGCTGGTAAGCGCCGCCATGCGCTTCGAATTTTCCACCGCCACCCGCATCGTCTTTGGCCCCGGTGCGCTCCGCGAGGCCGGTCTCGCCGCCCGGCAGCTCGGCCGCCACGCCCTCGTGGTGACAGGAGGCTCGCCGCGCCGCGCGGAGAAATTGCTCGACCTGCTGGCCGCGGAGGGCGTGACCGCCACCGTTTTCGCCTTCCCGGGCGAGCCGACCACCGAGGTCGTCAGCGCGGCTACCGCGCGCGCGCGCGCCGCCGGCTGCGATTTCGTCGTCGGCTTCGGCGGCGGCAGCCGCCTCGACGCGGCCAAGGCGGTGTCGGCGTTGCTCACCAACCCCGGTGATCTCCGCGACTATCTTGAGGTCATCGGCCGCGCGGAGCCGCTGACGCAGCCGGCCGCACCGTGCCTTGCCATCCCCACCACCGCCGGCACCGGCGCCGAGGTCACGCGCAATGCGGTCCTCGCCTCCCCGGCGCATCGGATCAAGGTCAGCCTCCGCAGCCCCCTCCTGCTGCCCCGGCTTGCGCTCATCGATCCCGAATTGACCCACGACCTGCCGCCCGCGCTCACCGCCAGCACCGGTCTTGACGCACTCACGCAGCTCATCGAGCCCCGGGTTTCGTGCCGGGCAAATCCGCTCACCGACAGCCTCTGCGCCGAGGGTCTGCGCCGGGTCGCCCGTGCGCTGCGCCCGGCGTTTCACGACGGCCACAACGCCGCCGCGCGCGAAGATATGGCGCTGGCCAGCTTGTTCGGCGGACTCGCCCTCGCCAACGCCGGCCTGGGCGCGGTTCACGGCTTCGCCTCGCCCATCGGCGGCATGTTCCCCGCCCCGCACGGCGCCGTCTGCGCCGCGCTGCTGCCTCACGTCATGGAGGCCAATCTCCAGGCCGCCCGGGTGCGTCAACCCGGCGGCGAAACGCTGCGAAGCTACGCCGCAGTGGCCTGCCTCCTGACCGGCGATTCCACCGCCACCGCCGAGGACGGGGTCCGCTGGGTCCGCGCGCTGGTCGCCGAGCTGCAGATCCCCGGATTGCGGACCTATGGCGTCGGCCGGGAGCATGTGACTCCGCTGGTCGAGGCGGCCGCCCGGGCCAGCAGCATGAAGGCCAACCCGCTGCCGCTCACGGCGGACGAACTCGCCGACATTCTCGTGCGGTCGCTGTAAGGGCCCTTGTTGGCCACCGCGCAAAAAACGTCTTGGTGGGATCGGCGTTTTGCGCTAGACATCACCACGGCATGCCCATGCGCCGCTGCTGGCCCACAGTTTTGCGCGGCTTGGCGACAATCGGATCGATTCTCGCGCTGACCGGGTGCGTTTCGGCCAAATACAAACTCGCGAAGAAGAACACGCCGCCACCGACCGCCTTGAATCTCAGCGTGGGCCAGGCGTCCGTCGAGGTCACCGTGCATTCGGTCATCGTATACGAAGGGCCGGGCTCCTGGAAAAGGAAGGCCTTCTGGGATGAATATGTGCTCACGATTGCCAATCGGAGCGACGCTGCCCTGATCATTGAATCCGCGGCCCTGGTTGACTTCCAGGAGAACCAGATTTCCGCCGGCAGCGATCCCTGGCAAATCGAGAAGGAGAGCAAGACGTGGTGGCAGAATGCCAAGTCCAACGATACCGGCCGCCTGCTCACCCTCGGCGTCGGGACCGCGGTCGTGGGAACGGCCTTCGTTGCGGCCGGCACCACCGCCGTTATTTCAGGGTCGGCTGGCATCGCGGCCGGCGCCGCGACCCTCGGGTTGGCTGCCGTCGCTTTGCCCATTTACGCCGTGGCGACCGTCGTCGGAAACGTCAAAGGCCGCCACAAAATTGAAGCCGAATTCAACCGGCGACGCCTGGTGCTGCCGGCACACATCCCGCCCGGCCAAATCGTCCAAGGCAGCCTGTTTTTCCGCATCACGCCGGGTCCGAAGCGACTCCTGCTGCATGGCCGCGCCAACGGCCTGCCACGCGACGTGGTCCTCGATCTCGCACCGCTGGCGGATCTCCATTTCAAGGAGCAGCGTGCCGCCCAGCCGGTCCCGCCGGCATCCTCTCCCGCCACACCTCCCTCGCCGCCGCCAGACCCGCGTTGAGGGCAGCGACGATGTCCCGGTGTGGCATGCGTCAGCATGCGCACCCGCCGGTCGGTCCGGGCCAGTGCCGCAAGCATGTCCCGTGCACCATCCGTCGAGCCGTCATCCCCTGCGATCAGCTCCCAGTCGGAGCAGGTCTGCCCACGGATGCTCTCCACCGCGCGTGCCAGCGTGGCGGCGGCGCTCCACACGGGCAGCACGACCGACACCGGCGGCGTGGAATGGGGGGAACGGGCGGGCACGCGATGTCCATAGCGCCTGCGCGCACGCTCCTACAAGATCACTTTGCGATGACCCCCTCCTTCTGGAGCTTCGAGACCTTGGGCTTGATGACGAGCCGGCAGTAGCCCGCGGTGGGATTCTTCGCAAAATAGTGCTGGTGGTAGTCCTCGGCCGGGAAAAATTCCTGCAACGGCACGATCTCGGTGACGATGGCTTCGGAATACTTCGCCTGGGCGGCAGTCTTGGATTTCTCCGCCGCCGCCTTCTGCGCCTCGTTCGCGTAGAGGATGATTGAGCGATACTGCGTGCCTTCGTCCGCCCCCTGGCGATTCAGCGTGGTCGGATCGTGCGAGTCCCAGAACACGTCGAGCAGATGCCCGTAGGTGACCACCGTCGGATCATACTCGACGCGCACCACCTCCGCGTGGCCGGTGGTGTCGGTACAGACCTCCTGGTAGGTCGGATGCTTGGTGTGGCCGCCGGCATAGCCGCTGACGACCGATTTCACTCCAGACACATGGTCGAACACCGCCTCCATGCACCAGAAGCATCCGCCGCCGAATACCGCGAATTGCGTTTTCGTTTCCATGGGTTTCTTCTCCCCGGCCGCGGCGATGGTCGCACCGGCGAATCCGACCGCAGCCAGCAGCATCACAATCGTTTTCATCGCACGTGGGAGACGGAAACCATGTTTGGCATTCCCGCAAGAGCGGCCTTCTCCTGCTCGCGACCCGTCGGCCGCATGCCCTTCCCGCTCACGCGACCGGATGCTGGCCCGCGCCGCCGTCTGCGATTTCGGCCAGCGCGAGTTTGTATTCGTCGAGGTCATGGGCGGAAAAGCAGACAAACGTCACGAGGCGCGGCTGGGGGTGGTGCGCGAGAAAAACCTGCGTGGTACGCAGCGCAATCCGGCAGGCCCGCGCGATGGGATAGCCGTAGATGCCGGTGCTGATGGAGGGAAAGGCCAAGGTGGCGAAACCCCGGTCTGCGGCGAGTTGCAGCGCGCTGCGATAGCACGAGGCCAGCAGATCCGGCTCGCCGGCCGCGCCGCCGCGCCAGACCGGACCCACCGTATGGATGACATGCTTCGCCGGCAGATGGTACCCGCGCGTGAGTCTCGCCTGTCCGGTGGGGCAACCGCCCAGCTTGCGGCATTCGGCGAGCAACTCCGGCCCCGCCGCGCGATGGATGGCGCCGTCCACCCCGCCGCCGCCGAGCAGCGATTCGTTGGCCGCGTTGACGATGGCGTCCACCGCCAGCGTCGTGATGTCGCCTTGGACCAGCGCAATCCGATCGTGCATGACTTGTCACTAGGATGAAGCGAGGCGCGAAGCAACGGAATGGAGCGATTCCGGCAAGAGTCCTCGCCTCACGCGGCCGTATTATCCCCCCGCTGGCTGTCGGAATGCCGACCCGCGCTTCCCACTCGACTCGGCAGCGCGATTGCGCACAGGGTCGTACCACGCTTCAACCCCATGAAAAAGTACCTCGTTGAATTCATTGGCACGTTCTTCCTCGTGGCCACGGTTGGTGGCTCGGTGCGCGCCGGCGCACCGCTCGCGCCCCTGGCCATCGGCTCGGCGCTCATGGTGATGGTTTATGCCGGGGGTCACATCTCCGGCGGACACTACAATCCCGCCGTCACCCTGGGCGTGTGGCTGCGCGGCAAGTGCGCGGCCAGCGACGTGGTCCCCTACTGGATCGCCCAGCTCGCGGCCGGCGTGGTCGCGGCGCTCCTCGTCACGTATGTCGCCGGCAAACCGGCGGGAACTCCGCCGCTGCGCGGCACGGTGCCCTCGCTCATCGTGGAATTCCTCGCCACCTTCGCGCTCGTCTGGGTCGTGCTCAACGTGGCCACCGCGAAGGCCACGGCCGGGAATTCCTTCTACGGTCTCGCCATCGGCTTCACCGTGTTCGTGGGCGCGGTCAGTGTCGGCGGCGTCTCGGGCGGCGCCTTCAATCCGGCGGTCGGGCTCGGTGTGTTCATGATGAAGCTCGAGAATCTCCACCAGTTCGGCGTCTATTTCGTGGCCGATCTCCTCGGTGGCGCCGCGGCGGCGCTTGCCTTCAAGGCGGCGCATGACCCCGGCGAATGATGCCTGCCGGGGGCGCCCGCACGAACGGCGGCGCTCCGCGGCCGCGCACTTCACCGCCGTGCCCGACTTTGCCGCGCTGGCGCGGTCGTTCGGCGTGCGAGGCGTCCGCCTGGACGCGGCCGGCGACCCGCTGGCCGGCCTCGCCGACGCGCTTGCCGCCCCCGGGCCG
>JBGOXZ010000195.1:0-5783 GCA_041479395.1 Opitutaceae bacterium | reverse complement strand
GCCGCTCACGCGCCGCGACTGGTACGCCTGAGTCGGACTCATGCAGTAGAACCATGATGTTGTAGGGCCGGACCTTGGTCCGCGCCAGTGTTTGCGAGCGAACGGCACGCGCCAAGGCGCGGCCCTACAGTCTCAACTCCTAGGATCCGGCCGAGGCTTCCGCCGTCGCTGAAGCTTTGGCGGACGAGACGGAGGACGGGTCGCGAGCACCTGTCCGCCGTAGCTTCATGCGAAGGCGGAAGCTCGCTCCTACAACTGCATGACTCCGGCTGAGTCCCGCCGCTTCGCGCATTAATCCTGCGGAACGGCGCGCCGCGGGCAGACTTACTTCCTGCGATCGCGGAATTCGGCGCTGCGGCGCAGGTCGTTCTCCACGTCCTGCTCCGTCCAGCCCTTGTCCACAAGTTTCTTGCGGTAGCTCTCGAGTCCGCTCGGGTCCGGCTCGCGACCGAGGATCTTCCGATAGGCGCGGGTGGTTTTTGAGTCAGGCAGGGTAACCCGGTACTCTACGCTCTCGCGGATGCGGGCGCGCACCTGCTCCTCGGTGTAACCTTGGCGGAGCAGTTGCCGGCAATGTTCGCGCCCCTCCGGGTCGGGCGTGCGTTCTAGGAGTTCGCGATAGGCGCGGGCGATGATGAAGTCGATCCGGCGTTCCGGAATCTCGTCGCGGTCGCGCATGGGGCGGTGAACCTCGTCGCGCCGCAAATCATCCGACGCCGGCTGATCGACGACCGGCGGGGCCAGATAGGCGGGCGGAGGCGGGCGGCGGTGTTCGACGATGATGGGCGTGCACGCGGCACAAGCGAACGGGATCGGGAGCAGCAACCAGTAGCGCATGGGATGAGGGGGTAGAAAGCTTGAGTGGCGCAACGGGCGGGCACAAGCGGTGAGTGGGCAGAGATTTGGAGCCGCGCTCACGGCAGCTCCTTGCATCTTGCAAATCAGATTGACCGGCAGGGACGGCCCGCCGGGCCGTCCGTTGTTCTCGGCGCGCGCGGCTCTGCGGGCCAGCAGAGCGCCCTACCGGAGGTGGCAGCGCATTGCGCGAGACGCAGTAGGTGGAAAGAAGCCGGGGGCGCGCCCGGGTTTCTCCGGGCATTCGCGTTTGGTTTCGAGCCGGGCGGAAATCTTCGCACACGATTGGCAGCGAAGGTGCGACCGGCAGCACGCCGGCGGGGACAACCGGCAGGCGGGTGAAGTCGCGCCTCACCCGCCGGCCAGTTTTTGCCATGCGCCGGGGCTGCGGGAATCGCCCGGCTGGTCCAGCGCTTGCAGGTCTGCCCGCGCGTGCTGCATCTCTTCGAGAATGCGCTGCGCGTGCCCCAACAGACGCTGGCCGGCGGGCGTCAGCCGCGCCTTGCGACCGAGCCGGTCAAAGAGGCGGCACGCCAATTCCTGTTCCAACGACTTGATGGCATGACTCACCGCCGACTGCGTCAGGAAAAGCTCATGCGCCGTCTGCGTGAAGCTGCCACAGCGCGCAAGCGTGACGAATGCGAGCAGCTTGTGGCTGTCGAGGATGGGCTTCATGAGGACGGTTGGACGTACTATCACCATGGTTGGGAGCACATCCCGAGCCAGTCCCGGCGGGTGGGCAGGATTGCGCAACCGGGAATGACACGACGGCCCCAGGGCGCGAAGATTCGTTAACCGCACACGCGCACAGAGATGTGCCCAAAGGGAGGCTGATCACGGTCACACGAAGGGGCACGCTGGCGGGGCGGTGAACGGCGCGGCCCCCGGCAGCGCGTTCCATCCGCGCAGTCTATGGCTGGCTCTCTCCGTCTCCGGGACGGCGGTCAGGCGTAGCGCTCTTCCTTCCACGGATCCGCGCTGTTGCTGTACCCGCGCACCTCCCAGAATCCGAGCTTGTCGTGCTCGAGGAAGGTGACGCCCTGCACGAATTTGGCGCCTTTCCAAGCGTATAGCTTCGGAATGATCACGCGCGCCGGCCCGCCGTGCTCGCGCGCCAGCGGCTGGCCCTCGAAGCGCACGGCGACCAGCACATCTTCGTCGAGGCATTTTTCCAGCGGGACATTGGTCGAATAGCCGTCGTAGCTCGTGAAATAGACGTGCTTCGCGTCGGGTTTCGGTTGCACGAGTTCAAACAGCGTGGTGAAGGCCACGCCGCCCCAGCGGCAGGCGAATTTGCTCCAGCTCGTGACGCAGTGAAAATCGCTGACATCCTCGACTTGGGGCAGCGCGTTGAATTGCGCCCAGTTGAGCACCGCAGGTTTTTCCACGAGGCCGTCGAGCGCAAGGGTCCATCGGTCGAGCGAAATCTCCGGCTTTACGCCGAGATCAAGCACCGGGAAGCCGCTGGTGAGGGTCTGCCCGGGCGGCAGGCGGCCGGTCGCGGCGGTCGCGCGCGGGACGAAGCCTTGGGCCTTCTGTTTCTCGGCCCATTTCTGCTTCGCCCCGATGTATTTCTGCCGGAGCATGCCGCCGACGTTAGGCGGCGGGGAGTTTTGCGCAAGCGCTCCTGCCGGGCGGCCCTTCCGTACCCGTAGCCACGTCCGTGAGGACGTGGACCGCACGCTCACGCGTGCGGCTAGGTGCCGGATTTCATCCGCAGTCGCAGGCGCCGCTCTCCGGGCGGCCCCTCCATCGCGTAGCCAAATTCGTGAGAATTTGGACTACTATTGGGGCGCGGGTCGCCTTGGGTTCCAAAGGCCGGCGAAGGAGGCAGTCCGCCCGGGCTCTAGATGGCGTAGTCGCCAGGGGGGTGGGCAGGCGGCGAAATTGAAGATGTCGCGGAGGGAACGAGGGGCGGGGCCCGCAGAGCCAGTTCGACCGCCGCCGTGCGCCGACGGTAGTAGAGCCCCAGGCCGCCTTGGTAGATCAGCGTGGCCGCCATCACACTTCCATAGAGCAGATAAAAAAACCGGCGCACCAGTGGCAGAATGTCCTCCATGGTCACCCCGAGTTCGTTGAGCGAGGCCCGCATGTCGGGGGTAACCATCTCGCGCACGAGACCCTCGTCGAAGCTCATCAGCCGTGTTGCCGCGTAGGTCCAGATGACACCCAGCACCACGAGCTGGCTGCGCACGAGCCACCGCATGCCGTCCGCATCGCGTCGTTGCAGCAGGCGGTGGCCGCGCACTTCGAGCATGCCGCCGAGCGCGACAAGCAGGCCGATCGAGCCGCCGACCGGATCGCCCAACGCCCAGGACACCAGGCTGCACAGGCCGGCGAATATCGCCACGCTCCAGCCGTTCAGACGCGAGGTCTTGAGCACACGGCGCAGCACTTCCTCGGGCGGGCGGGATGGTTTCACGGGCGTCACCATACCAGAGGGGCGCGCCGGTGCCAACCGGGAGTTGCACGCGTCGCGGGCGGCACGCATCCACGGATTTGCCTGACGGGAAGGCACCAGCCGGCGAAGCAGACATCCAAATTCTCACGAGCCTGGCCAAGGTAACCGCGCTTTTGGAGCGGCGACGCCCTCGTCGCCGACGATCTTCTCGGCTCACGGCGGGCTCCGCCGTCAGGCCCTCATCGCCTGCAAGCAGGCTCCTACAAGAGTCGCCGACGGCGATCTTCCCGTTCCACGCGACGAGGGCGTCGCGTCTCCAGGGAATCGCCAGGACGGAAGGCGGTGATCGCCTTCGTCGTCAACGGCTGCGTCGTTTGGGCTCCAGCATCCAAATTCTCACGAATTTGGCTACGCGTTCATGATGGCGGAATGCATCGGTCCGTTGCGTCGTTCCCCTTGTCAACCCGGCTCGGGCGAGGGAAGCTGTCCGTCCGTGCCCATGGCCCGCCGCGCCGCCAGTTTCCGTCTGGATTTTCCACCCGAGCTGCCCATCAGTGCGCGGGTGGAGGAGATCACCGCGGCCATCCAGGAGCATCCCGTGCTCATTCTGGCGGGGGAAACCGGCTCAGGCAAAACCACGCAGATCCCCAAGATGTGCCTGGCCGCCGGCCGGGGCACCGCCGGCCGCATCGCCTGCACCCAGCCGCGCCGCGTGGCCACGCTCTCCATCTCCCGCCGCGTCGCCGAGGAACTCGGCGTGCCCTGGGGCCGGGAGGTCGGCTGCAAGATCCGCTTCTCCGACCACACGTCGCCGCAGACCATCATCAAATACCTCACCGACGGCATGCTGCTCGCCGAGCTGCAGGGCGATCCGCTGCTGCGCGAGTACGACACCCTCATCATCGACGAGGCGCACGAGCGCTCGCTCAACATCGACTTTCTGCTCGGCCATCTGCGCCAGTTGCGCCACCGCCGGCCCGCGCTGCGCATCGTCATTACGTCGGCCACCATCGACACCGCGGCCTTCTCGCGGGCGTTTGATGACGCGCCGGTCATCGAGGTGTCCGGCCGGCTCTACCCGGTGGAGGTGATTTACGCGCCGCTGGAGGAACTCGGCTCCGACGCCGCTGCCGGCGACGAACCGGCGGCGAAGGCCGAGGCGCTGCACTACATCGACGGCGCCGTCGCCGCGGTGGAACGCATCGTGCGCGAGAGTTCGTCGGGCGACATCCTCGTCTTCATGCCGGCGGAGCGCGACATCCGCGAGACGCGCGACTTGCTCGAGGGCAGACGCCTTCCCGGCACCGAGGTCATCCCGCTTTTCGGCCGCCTCACCAATGCCGAACAGCAGCGGGTCTTCGCCCCGACGCCGCGGCGCAAGATCGTTGTGGCGACCAACATCGCCGAGACCTCGCTCACCATTCCGGGCATTCGTTTCGTGGTCGACACGGGGCTGGCGCGCCTCAGCCGCTACTCGCCGCAGGCGCGCACCCGGCGCCTGCCGATTGAGCCTATCGCGCAAAGCAGCGCCGACCAGCGGAAGGGCCGGTGCGGCCGCGTGGCCGCCGGCGTGTGCATCCGGCTGTTTTCGGAGCAGGACTACCGCGAGCGGCCGCGCTTCACGCCACCCGAGATCCAGCGCTGCAACCTGGCCGACGTCATCCTGCGAATGAAGGTGTTCGGTTTGGGTGACATTGAACGTTTCCCTTTTCTCAATGCCCCTCCCGCCAAGGCCATCCGCGCCGGCTACCAACTCTTGGAGGAGCTCGGGGCGCTGGAGCCGGCAGGTAGGGACGGACCGCCGGGCCGTCCGCCCGAAGAAGCGGCGCGCCCAGCGGTCGCGCCCTACCATTCATTCACGCTCACACCGCTCGGCCGGGAACTCGCGCGCCTGCCCGTCGATCCCACGGTGGGCCGCATGATCCTGCAGGCGCGCGCGGAAAAATGTCTCCGCGAGGTTCTGGTCATCGCCGCCGGCCTGAGCATTCAGGACCCGCGCGACCGGCCGCTCGACCAGCAGGCGCAAGCCGATGCGGCGCACCGCCGCTTCGCGCACCCCGACTCCGATTTCCTCACGCTGCTCAACATCTGGGAGGCGTTGCACGACGAGTTTGAGGTGATGACGCAGGGCGGGCTGCGCCGGTTCTGCCACGAGCACTTTCTCTCCTACACCCGCCTGCGGGAGTGGCGCGACATTCACGACCAACTCGTCGAGGTGCTGGAGGAGCGTGACAACTTCAGGATCACGTCGGTTTGGGATGGATTGCCGGCGAATGCCAAACGCCAGACGCAAAGCGCGAAACTCGACTTCGGTGGGCCCGCCTACCGCGCCATCCACCGGAGCATTCTCGCCGGCCTGCTCGGCAATATTGCGATGCACGACGAGCAAGGCGGCCGCTACCAAGCCACGCACAGCCGCAAGGTGGCGCTGTTTCCCGGCTCCGTCCTGTATGCCAAGGCGGAGGGGAAGAGGAAGTCATCCGCCGCCCAACCGGAGGGCAAGCCGGCGGCTGGCCGCCACGCGCCG
>JBGOXZ010000194.1:0-5794 GCA_041479395.1 Opitutaceae bacterium | reverse complement strand
GCCGGCTGAACCTGCTGCTCGTGGACAAAACCAATCCCTTTGGCAACGGCCACCTGCTGCCCCGCGGCATCTTGCGCGAACCGGTCAAACACCTGCGCCGCGCCTCCTACGTCTTTCTCACCAAATCCAACGGCCAGCGCGACCTCGAGATCGAGGAGCTCATCCGGCGGCACAATCCCGGCGTCGACGTGATCGAATGCGCCCACCGTCCGCAGTATCTGCAGCGGGTGGGTGCGGACGAGCGCCAGCCGCTCGGCTTTCTCAAGGACAAGCGGGTCGGCGCCTTCAGCGGCATCGCCACCCCGGAAAGCTTTGAACATTTCCTGCGCGAGCTCGGCGCCAATCTGCTCTACACGAAGCGCTTTCTCGACCATTACCGGTTCACGCAGGAGGATCTGGACCTCGTCTTCGGCCAAGCGCGCTCGGCCGGTCTGGATTATCTCGTGACGACCGAAAAGGATGCGGTGCGCCTGCATGAGAAACTGCATCTCCCGTTGCCGCTCTACTACCTCCGCCTCGAGATCGAAATCATCCGCGGCGCCGCGGACTTCGACGAGGCCGTTTCGCGGATCTGTTTCCCCGAAGGCGGCAGCCGCGCGCCGGTGGAGATCGTGAAGTAGGCGGACATAGACTCGACGGCGGACCGGTGCGGGCCATCCGAAAACCCTTGAAAGAAACGTAGGGTGCTCTGCTGGCCAGCAGAGCTGCGCCCGTTTCGGACTCGTGAGGGTGTGGAGGGCGAAAGTCGGTGTCCGCGTTCTCACGAACGCGGCTACGCGTAAGATCCGGTAGCCAAACTCGTGAGAGTTTGGACCGTTCCTGCGCGAGCCCTTTCCACTTGCGACCGGACGACCTCCCGGCTCTGTTCATGCCATCATGATTACCGATCCCCGTCTGAATCAACTGGCCGAAGTGCTCACGGGTTTCTCAACCCGCCTGCAGAGGGGCGAGCGCGTCCTGATCGACGCCTTTGACGTGCCCGATGCAATGGTCGTCGCCCTGATCCGCGCGGCCCGAAAGCGGGGCGCCCTGCCGTTCGCCCTGACCCACCACGCCCGCATCGTCCGGGAGCTGATGCATGGCGCGGCCCAGGGCCAGTACGCGCCGCACGCGGCGGTCGAGCTCGCCCGCATGAAAAAGATGGACGCCTACATCGCGCTGCGGGGCTCGACCAACATTTTTGAGACCTCGGACGTGCCCGCCGCCAGCGTCAGGCTGGTCACGCGCCTGATGAAGCCGGTATTGGATCGCCGGGTGAACAAGACCAAATGGGTCGTGCTGCGCTGGCCGACGTCCGCCATGGCGCAGCAGGCCGGCATGAGCACCGAGGCGTTCGAGGACTTTTACTTTGGCGTCTGCACGCTGGACTACAGCCGCATGGTGCCCGGCATGAAGGCGCTGGGCGATCTCATGCGCCGCACCGACCGGGTCGAAATCAAGGGCCCTGGCACTGACCTGCGCTTCTCCATCAAGGGCATCGGCGCCGAGGAATGCGGGGGCGTGAAGAACATTCCCGACGGCGAGGTGTTCTCGTGCCCGGTCAAGGAGAGCGTCGAGGGCGTGCTCCAGTACAATGCACCCACGGTCTATCTCGGCACCTCGTTCGACAACATCCGCCTCGTGTTCAAACAGGGGCGTGTCGTGGAGGCGACGGCCAACAATACCAAGCGGCTGAACGAGATTCTCGATAGCGACGCGGGCGCGCGCTACATCGGCGAATTCGCCCTCGGCTTCAATCCGCACATCCGCCAGCCGATGCGTGACATCCTCTTCGACGAGAAGATCGCCGGCTCCTTCCATTTCACGCCCGGACAGGCCTACAAGGATTGCGGCAACGGCAACAGGTCGCAGGTGCACTGGGATATGGTTTGCATCCAGCGGTCGGAGTACGGCGGCGGGGAAATCTGGTTTGACGGCAAGCTCATTCGCAAGAACGGTCTCTTCGTGCCCAAGGCGCTGCAGAAATTGAATCCGGACTATCTGCTGGGGAAGAGGTGAACCGCAAGGGGATGCCTTCCAACCGGGTTTGCCATTGGGAACGGAGTGAAGACCCAGGGCGCAGACCGGCAGCCAGCCATCCAGCCACGCATCGCCGAAGCACGTTGCAGGAGCTCTCTGGATCCTTCGCGGGGCTCGGGATGACAAACAGCAAAAACGATGGGGCGAAAACACGGCCCAATTCACGCTCGTCGCCGCTGACGCTCAAACGAAGGTCGGCGTCGCTCGGTTGCGAGAATTGGGCGGAAGGCGCAGTCTCCTGATGGATCCAAATTCTTATCGCGTTCCTCCTAATGTCCGTCGCTCGCGCGCCGACAAGGTGCTGGCCGGAGCGTTTCCGCAACACAGCCGCGCGGCCTTGCAGCGCGCCTTTGTGGCCGGGCTGGTGCGATGCGGCGGCAGGATCATCGCCAAGAGCGACGCGGTAAAGGCGGGCGACACGCTGGAGTTCACGCTGCCGGAAATCACGCGCGCCGAATTGAAACCGGCCGCGATTCCGCTCGACGTCCTCTACGACGACGAACACCTGCTGGCGATCAACAAGGCCGCCGGCATGGTGGTGCATCCCGGCGTGGGCACGGGCGAGAACACGCTGGTGCACGCGCTGCTGGCCCACTGCGCGGGCGGGCTGAGCGGCGTCGGCGGCGTCGAGCGGCCGGGCATTGTGCACCGCCTCGACAAGGAGACGTCCGGCGTGTTGCTGGTGGCCAAACACGACGCGGCGCATCGCGGGCTCTCCGAGCAGTTCGCGGGCCGTCACCTGCGCAAGGAATACCTCGCGCTCGTGTCAGGCGTGCCGCGGCTGAAGAGCGGCGTGATCGAGCGCGCCATCAGCCGGCATCCGGTGCACCGCGAGCGCATGACCGTGGGCGAGGGCGGCCGGCCGGCGCGCACCGATTGGGAGGTGGTCGAGGCGTTCGGCGAGAGGGCCGCACTCGTGCGCTGCCGCATCCACAGCGGGCGGACGCACCAGATCCGGGTGCATCTGAAGTCGATCGGCCATCCGCTGCTCGGCGATCGCACCTACGGCTGGAAACCGGACCCGAAGCTGCCCATGCCGCCACGCGTCATGCTGCACGCGGAGCGCATCGCGTTCCTGCATCCCGTCACGGCCCGGGCGTTGGACCTGCACGCCCCGCTGCCCCGCGACTTCGCCGACGTGCTCGTGGCCTTGAAAAACATGTCAACATAGTTGACATGTTCTCTAGGCGTGACGCTCGAGCGCTTCCGCGGCGAGCCCGTAGCGGAGGTTGTGGAGAGAATGGTGGAAGGCGTTGAAGCCGCCGGCGCCGGCAACGGCGAGCACGGTGGCGAGGGCGGTCGGGAAAACGTCGGCTCGTGCCGCGGGCAGGCCGGCAATCTGCCGGCGCGCTTCCAGCGGCAGGGGCGCCACGTCGTCGAGCAGGGCTTGGATGGCTGGGACCGGCATGATCGGAGCAGCGTCCTCCAACGGCCGGCCCAGGCGCGCGGCGAAGATCTCGCGGGCCGTTGTCACCGTGCCGCCCGTGAACACCGCGCTGGAACCGGGTGGAAGACCGAACCGGAATCCGCTCTTGGCGAGCACTTCCTGGCAAATCCCGGTCACGCGGGTCCGACTCGCAGTGCTGAACGGCGCAGCGGGATCCGCCACGCAGCGCTCAGTGAGACGGACACAGCCGAGCGGCAGGCTGAGCACTTGCTCCGTGCGATGAGCGCGGAAGGCCAGACACTCGAGGCTGCCGCCGCCGAGGTCGAACACGTAGAAATCGCGCAGGTCGGCCAGCGCCGGATCGGACATGAGGCCCCGCCCGATCAGGTTGGCTTCCTCCTCGCCGGAAAGGATGCGGAGGTCATGGCCGGTGACGTCGCGGACGCGCGCCAAAAACTCCGCGCCGTTGACGGCATCACGCACCGCGCTGGTGGCGACAAGGATCGTTTTCGCCGGCTGCTGCGGCGCGAGTTCGGCCAGGAGTCTCTGGATGGCTTCGACTCCGCACCGCATGCCTTCTTCCGACAGTCGCGGGGGCGTGCGGCTGAGACCCATGCTGATGCGCGCGTCGATCGCGCCGGCCTTCAGCGTGAGCAATTCCCCCCGGGCGCCACGGGCGGCCGCGAGGGATTTGATCGAATTGCTGCCGATGTCGATGACGGCGACGATGGAATTCTCATTCACCACGGATAACACGGATAGGCACGGATGGGCACCGGTACAATTTGTTTGTCATCGCGAGGCCTGCCCATCCGGCCGTGGCGATTCACGTTGTGGGGAAATCATGGATGGGCGCGCCGGCCGGGTGAACCCCTGGCGATGACAGGCGGAAGGTTCACTGCAGCAACCACGCCGCCACCCACTGCTTGTTGGTCTCGGAAACAGAAGTTGCCCCACTGCCCACGGAAAGGGCGCACCCAATCAGGGTGATCGGTGTGATCCGTGGTCAAAATCTTAGAGAATGAAGTCTTGGGGGGCGATGAGGACGACGAACTCGCCTTTGAGGCTGGTCTTTGCCAGCGACGCGCGCGTCGCCGCAGCCGGCCCGACGAGGAAGGTTTCGTGCACCTTGGTGACCTCCTTGGCCACGCAGATGACGCGCGCGTCGCCCAACTGATCGACGATTTCGTCCACAAATTTGTCGACGCGGTGGCAGCTTTCGTAGAGGGCGAGGGTGTAGGGGAAATCGCGGTACCTCTGGAGAAAAGCGCGACGGGCGGCCGACTTGGGTGGCAGAAATCCGACGAAGAGAAAGCCGTTGGTCGGCAGTCCGGAGGCGCTGAGCACGGCGGTCAGCGCGCTGGGCCCGGGCACCGGCACAACGGGCAGGCCGCGGCGGCGGCAGGCCCGGACCAGGCGGAAGCCGGGATCGCTCAATCCCGGCGTGCCGGCGTCGGTGACCACCGCGATGGATTTTCCCCCGGCCAGAAGGTTGACGAGAAACTCAGCCGCCTCGGTCTCGTTGTGTTCGTGATAGGCAAAGAGCTCGCGGCGGAGGTGGAGGCGGGTGAGCAAGGCGCCGGTGGTGCGCGTGTCCTCACAGGCAATCAGGTCGACGGCCCCGAGGATGGCCCGGGCCCGCTCGGTCAGATCGGCGAGATTGCCGATCGGCGTGGCCACGATGTAGAGGTGGCCGGACTGCGGGACGAGCGAAGCGTTATCCATCGCTGAGGGAAGGAAGCCAGCCGGCGGCGTCCATAGCTACAAAAAAATCCGGCCAGGCGGCCGGATTTCGAAGCCGGGAGGAAACCGGCCGACATCACTGTTGCCCCATGCCCGGAATCCTGCCCTCCCAATCGGCCGGCCGGTTCCACGGAATGGAGGAGTCGCTCTTTGGCGCGACGCAGCCAGTCACCAGCGAAGCGAAGGCGAAGGCGAGAAGCACGACGAGGCACGGTTTCTTGGCGGTCTTCATTGGGTGGCAGATTGGCGGCGGAAAAGGAATGTGCAACAGAATGTGTCCGGAGGTCGAGCCCGGAGCGGTGAGACGCCGCCGGGCGAGAAAGGTTTCACTCAGCCGGAGAAGACGTAAGTCGATTCCCACAACGGTGTCTTCGCGGTCTTCTGTACGCCGGTGCCGGGATTGGCGGCCAGGTGTTCGAGCACCTTGAAGACCAGCTCGGTGTCGTCCGGCTGGCCCAGGTTGGCCGCGACCGCCTCCGCGGTGAGGGGATTGTCAGGCGGCGCCACGCGCAAGGCTTCGATGATCTTCGGCTTGAGGGCGATGACTTTGCCCGCGGCCTTCTTCCCCGCTTCGACGCCCGGCTGGTGGTAGGCATTGATGCCGATCAGCGAGGCATAGAGGCCGACCGCGCGCTCGAAAAGGGC
>JBGOXZ010000193.1:0-5815 GCA_041479395.1 Opitutaceae bacterium | reverse complement strand
GTTGTCGGTGGGAAACTCCGTGACCGCATGCCGGTCGAGCGAACCAACATCGAGGCCGTCCCGGTAGGCCACAATCTTCCACTCTGGATTTGTCCGGCGAAGCCGGGCATCGATCCGGGTTTTGCGGGTCAGCCATTCGGGTTCCGGCAGGGTCATGGCGCGGGAGGCGCTTTTGTAGTTCCAAGAACCATCCTGCGCAACTCCGACTTCTAGCCCAAAAAAGAGTAGGCCTGCCTACGTTCCATCGAAGCACGGCGTGGGAAGCCGGGCGGAATCCATTGCCTCCAGTCCCGTGCCTCGACTAGCGTCGCGCCCTGCCTCCATGAAGCCCCCCATCTTCCTGCTCCTGCTCTGCGTGGTGATGCATTTCTCCCGCGCGGATGATCCTGCTCCGCCGATCAATCCCGATCTGCTGAAGAAGGCCTGGCCCGCTTCGTGGATCACTCACCCCACGGCATCGCCAAACGACTACGGGGTCTTCCATTTCCGCAAGTCCTTCAACCTGGACGAAAAACCCGCCCATTTCGTCATCCATGTCTCGGCGGACAACCGCTACCGGATGTTTGTGAACGGCACCTCGGTCTGTTTCGGACCCGCCCGCGGGGACCTTTTTCACTGGCGCTTTGAAACCGTGGATATTGCCCCATGGCTCAAGTCGGGGAAAAACGTGGTGGCCGTCGTCGTCTGGAATTTCGGTCTGCTGAAGCCATGGGCGCAGGTCAGCCTGCGAACCGGGCTGATCGTGGCGGGCGACTCGCCGGCCGAAGCGGCGCTTAACACCGATCGCAGCTGGAAGGTGCTCAAGGATGAAGCGTACGCTCCGGCCGCGGCGGCCCCCCGGCCGATCAACCAGTTCATGATCGTGGGCCCGGGCGACAGGATCGATGGCAACGCCTATCCGTGGGGCTGGCAGGAGCCGGGGTTTGACGATGCGCGGTGGCAGCAGCCGCAGATGATCGCGGAGGGGTTTCCCTACGGAGTGGGGACGGATGTCAATTGGTGGCTGGTCCCGCGGAACATCCCGCTCATGGAGGAGCGGGCGCAGCGGATTGCCACCATCAGGAGCACGCAGGGCATCGACGTCGATCCGGCGTTTTTGCTCGGCCGGGCACCGCTCACGATCCCGGCCCATACCAAGGCGGTCATGCTGTTCGACCAGTCTTTCGAAACCAACGCCTTTCCGCAGCTCCGTCTCAGCGGGGGAACGGGCAGCACGGTCCGACTGATCTACAGTGAAGCCCTCGTCGACCAGCAGGGAGAGAAAGGCAACCGCAACGAGATTGCCGGCCGCGAGATGGTCGGCGCCAGCGATGTGTTCCTTCCTGATGGCGGCGTCGACCGGTGGTTCACCACCCTCTGGTTCAGAACGTACCGCTATATTGAAATGACGGTTGAAACGGCGGCCGAGCCGCTGATCTTGCACGATTTCTTGGGCAACTTCACCGGCTATCCGTTGAAGGAGCGCGGCCCCTTCACCTGCGACGATGCCCGGCTCTCCGATCTTTGGACGGTGGGCTGGCGCACCGCCCGCCTGTGCGCCTATGAGACCTATTTCGACTGCCCCTATTACGAACAGATGCAGTATGTGGGCGACACGCGCATCCAGGGCCTCATCTCCCTGTACGTGGCGGGCGACGACCGGCTGATGCGCAACGCCATCGAATTGTACGATCTCTCGCGGATCCCCGAGGGGCTGACCCAAAGCCGGGTCCCGGCCTCGACGCCCCAGATCATCACCACCTTTTCACTCTTCTGGATCGACATGGTGCACGATTACTGGATGCACCGGGATGATCGGGCGTTCATCGAGGCGCGGTTGATGGGCATCCAGGCGGTGCTCGACTGGTTCGAGAAACACCTCGACGCGAAGACCGGAATGCTGGGCGGCCTGCCGTATTGGAGCTTTGTCGATTGGCCGGACGAATGGCCGTGGGACAACGCCAAGCACATCGGCGGGCAGCCCGACGGCGCGGCCGAGGGCGGATCTTCGATCGTCACCCTGCAATTGGTTTATGCACTGGATCACGCGGCGGCGCTGTTCGACGCGTTTGGCCGGCAGGCCACGGCGGCCCATTACCGCGACCTGGCGCAGGGCCTGCGGGCGGCGACCAGGAAACATTGCTGGGATGAAGCAAGGCGCCTGTTCGCCGACACGCCCGAGCGGAAGGCGTTTAGTCAGCATGCCAACGTGCTGGCCGTGTTGTCGGACTGCGTGGCCGGGGAGGAGGCCAAGGCACTCGTCACGCGGATCAATACGGGAAAGGGACTGACCCAGTGCACGCAGTATTTCCGGTTCTATTTGCTGCGGGCGATGAAGGCCGCCGGCCTGGGCGATCAATATGTCTCGATGCTGCAACCCTGGCACGCGATGCTGGCCAAAGGACTGACGACTTTTGCCGAACGCCCGGATCCAACCCGCAGCGATTGCCATGCGTGGAGCGCCTCACCCAACTATGAATTCCTCGCGACAGTCTGCGGCATCGAGCCGGCCACGTCAGGTTTTCACACAGTCAGGATAGAGCCGCATCTCGGCTACCTGACGCGCGTTCAAGGCACGGTACCCCATCCCGCCGGGGACATCCGGGTCGCATTACTCCGCACCGGGAAAGGAATCGAAGGGGAAATCACGCTGCCTCCCGCCCTCAGCGGCTATTTCCTCTGGCATGGCCGCAGACTTCCACTCGAGGCCGGGACACAGATGGTCAAAATCGAATCCGACGCGCCTGCCGGAGAGGCTCGTTAGACGGCACGACACAGATTCTTGCGCGTCGTAGGTCACTGGAGGGCGAGGCCGGGCGGAGTTCTGAGTTCCCGCCTGCGCTGGAGCTTCCGTCGTCGCCCTGCGGGCGATTACGAGACGAGTCGGCGAGGCAAGCTGGGTTCAGGATCCGAAGGCGGGGCGGAGATTGGACACCGGGTAGCGGAAAGCGTGTAACCATTCCGCGTTTCCCCGGTTCTCTCTCAACCTGCCCCGCGTGAGAGCCGCCCCCGGTTTTTGTCGCCAGCGGCGGGCGCGCCAACCACGCTCCCTTCCCATGCCCTTGCTGCGCGCCGATCAGCTGTCGAAACGTTATGGCGAACTCGTCGCGGTTGACCGCGTGTCGCTCGAAGTCCGGGAGGGCGAAATCTACGGGCTGCTCGGCCCGAACGGCGCCGGCAAGACGACCACCATCTCGATGGTTTGCGGCCTGCTCAAGCCCGACGGCGGCAGCGTCCTCATCGATGGCCGGGATTTCTGGGTGAATCCGCAGGGGGCGCGGCGGATCATGGGCGTCGTGCCCCAGGAGGTGGCCCTGTACGAGGAGCTGTCGGGCCGCGAGAATCTCGAGTTCTGGGGTCGCATGGCCGGCCTGACGTCGCGCGACGCGCACCGGCGGGCCGACGAGCTGCTCGCCGCGCTGTCGCTGGCCGACCGGGCCCGCGACCAGGTGAAGAAATATTCCGGCGGCATGAGGCGGCGCATCAACCTCGGCTGCGCCCTGTTGCACCGTCCGCGGCTCCTCCTGCTCGACGAGCCGACCGTGGGCATCGATCCCCAGGCCCGGCTGAACATTCTCGAGTTCATCCGGGGGCTGGTGCAGGGCGGCACCGCCATCCTCTACACGACTCATTACCTCGAGGAGGCGGAGACCCTCTGTCACCGCATCGGCATCATCGACCACGGACGGGTGCTCGCGGAGGGCACGCTGCCCGAACTGCAACGCCGCCTCGGCGACGCGCGTCTCTTCGTCATGGAAGGCCGGTTCGACGGCGTCGCGCCGGACACCTGGCCCGGCTTCCACGAGCAGTTCCACGTCATCCAGCAATCGGAGCGCCAGCTCGTCGTGTCCGCCGTGGGCGAACGCGATCCGGCCGACTGCCTCAAGCAGCTGCTGGCGCTGCCGGTCCAGCTTGAGAACGTCACGCTCAAGCGGCCGAGCCTCAACGACGTGTTCCTCCAGCTGACGGGCCGCGAGCTCCGGGAGTGACCATGCTGCGCACGCTGCTCGCCAAGGACCTCCGGCGCGCCTGGCGCAATCCGGTGCCCTGGCTCATTTCGCTGGGCGTCCCGTTTGTCATCACCGCGCTGATCGGCCTCGCCTTCGGCCCGGCGTCCTCCGGCGGCGGGGTGGGGCGCATCAAGCTCGGGCTGGTGGACGAGGATGACTCGACGCTGACGCGGTTCCTGCGCGGCGGGCTGAACCAGCAGGAGGCGGGCAAATACCTGGAGCCGCACTTCCTCACCCGCACGGAGGCGCTGGCCCAGATCAACGCCAACAAGCTGGCGGCGGTGGTCATCATCCCGGCGGGCTTCACCCGCGACTACCTCACGGCGAACCGGCCGGTGAAACTCGAGCTCGTCAAGAACCCGGCCCAATCCATCCACCCGGCGATGGTGGAGGAGATGCTGGCCACGCTGGTCACCGGGCTCAACGCCATCTCCCGCAACCTGCAGGTCGATTTTCCGGAATGGCGCACGGTGTTCAACGGGGATCAGGACACCGACCTGCGCACGGTCGGCCGGTTGCTGGAGAATGCCGGCGACCGCCTGCACGCCGCGCGCGATTATCTGCCGCCGCTGGTCACCTATGGCAAGGAGACGCTGCCGGGACAAAAATCCTCATGGCTGGGGGGGGGGGTGGTGGGCGGGATCTTCGCGTACATTCAGGTGGGCATGGCCGCCATGTTCCTGCTCTTCATGGCCGATAACGCGATGCGCGGCCTTTACCGCGAGGTGCGCTTCCATACGCTGGCCCGATTCCGCACGCTGCACGACGGCCTGGGGGTTTTCATCGCGGGCAAGGTGATTGTCGCGCTGGTCATCGTCGCCATCGGCGCGGTCATCCTGCTGGGCGGCGCCGCCCTGATCTTCCAGTTTCAATGGCGGCATCCCGGGCTCCTCGCGCTGCTGGTGATCGGCTACGCGTTGTTCGGCGCGGGGCTGATGGGCTTCATCGCGGCGCTGGCGGGCGAAGAGCGCCACGCCGACCGGCTGAACAACCTCGCGATCATGATCCTGGCCCTGGCAGGCGGCTGCATGTTCCCGCCGGAGCAATTCGGGGCGTTCATGCGCGATCACGTCACGCCCCTCATGCCGACCGGGTGGTTCGTCCTGGCGGCGCGCGGCCTGCAGTTTGGCGGCGCCGACCCGGCGTGGCTCGGCGCCGTGCTGAAACTCGGGGTGCTGGGCCTGATCCTGATCGCCGCGTCCGCCCTGCTGTTCCGGCGGCGGCTGGAGAAAGGGGCGCGCTGATGCGATCCATCTTCACCGTCGGCCACAACGACCTGCGGCTGTTCCTGCGGGACCGGGCTTCCTACATCTGGCTGTTCGTGATCCCGACCGTCTTCGTGTACGCGATGGGCTTCGCCTTTCGGGGGCAGCCCGATCCGTCCAACCCGCGGCCGTGGGTGCTGATCGACAACCGCGATCCCGGCTTCCTCGGCCGGGTCTTCCTCGAGGAGCTCGGCGTGCAGGGCGTGAACGTGGTGGCGCCGGCGAACGCCGGCCAGGCCAAACGCGGCATCCGCCTCCCGGCGGATTTCACGGCGCGGGTCCTGGCGAAGCAGAAGGTGAAGGTGGACTTCTTCAAGATCGAGGGCTCCGACGACCAGTCGGCCGCGCTGGTCGAGTTGCGCCTGGTGCGCGCGCTGGTCGCCCTCAATGCGCATCTCATCGAAAACGCCACCACGCACAACGACGCGCCGCCCACCGAGGAGGCGCTGAGGGCGCTCATCGCGAGCCCCAACCCGGTGACGCTCGACGCCCGGTTCGCGGGGCGCAAACCCATCCCGGTCGGATTTAACCAGTCGCTGCCGGGAATCATGGTGATGTATC
>JBGOXZ010000192.1:0-5841 GCA_041479395.1 Opitutaceae bacterium | reverse complement strand
TGTTCATTCGTTTCCATTAGTGGTTCAACGTCTCGGCCATGCCCCTCAAGATCCTCATTCTCGGCGCCAATGGCTTCATCGGCAGCTCGCTCACCCACGCCATCCTCAAACAGAAGGACTGGGAGGTCTACGGCATGGATGTGGGCGACCATAAACTCGGCCACTGCCTCGGCAACCCCCGCTTCAAGTTCGTCGAGGGCGACGTCACGATCTCGCGCGAATGGATCGAGTACCAGGTGAAGAAGTGCGACGCCGTCCTCCCGCTCGTCGCCATCGCCAACCCCGCGCAGTACGTCAAGGACCCGCTCCGGGTGTTCGAGCTCGATTTCGAGGCCAACCTCGAGACGGTCCGCAAGTGCGTGAAGTACAAGAAGCGCATCATCTTCCCGTCCACCTCCGAGGTCTACGGCATGTGTCCCGATGCCGAACTCAACGAGGAGACCAGCACGCTGGTCTACGGCCCGATCGACAAACAGCGCTGGATCTACGCCAGCTCGAAGCAGCTGCTTGACCGCGTCATCTACGCCTACGGCGTGCGCGACGGCGTCGACTACACGCTGTTCCGGCCGTTCAACTGGATCGGCCCGAAGCTCGACAACGTCTTCGAGCCCAAAGAGGGCAGCTCGCGGCTCTTCACACAGTTCATCTCGAACGTGATCTTCAAGAAGCCGATCCAGCTCGTCGACGGCGGCCGCCAGGGCCGCTCCTTTACCTTCATTGACGATGGCGTTGATGCGCTCCTGCGCATCATCGAGAACAAGAACGGCTGCGCCTCGCGCCGCATTTTCAACCTCGGCAATCCAAAGAACAACGTCAGCGTCGCCCGGCTCGCCAAGCTGATCATTGCCGCCTTCAAGGAGTATCCCGAATACCACGAGCACGCGACGCAGGCCAGGCTGGTCGTCGTGTCGTCGCGCCAGTACTTCGGCAAATACTACCAAGACATCCAGAACCGCGTTCCTTCCATCACCAACGCGCGGAAATACCTCGGCTGGCGACCCAAGGTCGACCTCCAGACCGCCATCAAGCGCACGCTCGACTACCACCTCGCGCACCGGGATTACCAGCTCGAGTGAGCCGCCATTGAGCCCAGCGCCGAAGGCCCTACCCACCCAGGGGTCTATGTCAGAACGAATACTGGCCGCTCAGCACAACGACACGCGAACGTATCTTGTCGGTGTAAAAGCTCGCACCCGCCTTGAGCGTTGCCTCCGGCAGATCGGTTTGCAGGTATTTGATCCCAACGACGAAGGACCCGGGAAGGTGCACGGACACGCCGAGTCCCAGGCGCAGACGAGTCGAGTATCCCGACCGTGTGTTCGCATCGGATATCCCATGAGCACTGGCGAAATTCGTGCCGATGTGGATGTTCGAGAAGAGAAGACCGATGTCGGGATCGATGCTGATCGCCGGGACGATTTTGATCATCGGTGCGTAGGACACATACACGCCCTTGGCTCCGACTGTGAGCGGATAAATCTCGCCCGTAGAAATCGTCGAGGGCGCCGTCGCTTTGCCCCAGTCTTCGTAGCCCGCTGCCACACGCAGCAGATCGGTAACCGAATAACCACAGCCGACCGACCAGTAGAGATTGTTGGCATTCAACTCCGAGTTCGGCACCGAACTCCTCGCATCATCGGTATAACGCGACGCATAGTTCGTGTGGATCCGGCTCTGACCGGCCGCCGCGGTGACAAAAAAGCCCGTACTGGCCTTGGCAACCAATGTGCCCGCCAGAACAGACATCACGATGCAGAGTAGTTTTTTCATGATGTTGGGGAATCCCGCAGACTCCGACCTTTGTGGTAACTCCACATGTCAGAATCGCGAAAAAACAGGTCCATGGCAATAGCATATTGCGCACGCGATTGTGTGTTGCCCAACGACCCCACCTCGTCGGAAAATCGTCCTGTTTTGCCAGCTCCATGCCGATCCGTCTCGCACTGAAAGTCGACGTCGACACCGACCGCGGCACGCGGCTCGGCGTGCCCAACCTCGTGGCCGACTGCCGCGCGTCCGGCGTGCCGGCCTGCTTTCTTTTCTCGCTCGGCCCGGACCAGACCGGTCGCGCGATCACGCGCATCTTCCGGCCCGGCTTCTTCCAGAAGGTCAGCCGCACGAGTGTGGTCTCGATGTACGGCCTGCGGACGCTGCTCAACGGTACGCTCCTGCCCGCGCCGCACATCGGCCGCCGCAACGCGGAAACCATGCGCGCCGTGCGCGACGCCGGTTTTGAGACGGGCATCCACTGCTACAACCATTACCGCTGGCAGGATTACGTGCAGACGATGAGCCTCGAGGAGGTGCGCGCCGAGTTTGCCGCCGCCCGCGCCGAGTTCCGGCGCATCTTCGGCGCCGAGGCACCCGCCGCCGGCGCGGCCGGCTGGCAGAGCAACGCCCGCAGCCGCCAGGTCTACGACGAGGCCGGGCTCCTGTACGCCAGCGACACGCGCGGCGGACCACCCTTCATCCCGCGCCTCGGCGGCCAGGTGTTCCAGACGCTGGAAATCCCGAGCACACTGCCGACGTTCGATGAGCTGCTCGGCCGGCCCGGATTCCCCGACGACCGCATCGTGCCGCACTGTCTTTCGCTCCTGCGCGACGACCGGGCCAACGTGCTCACGATCCACGCCGAGATCGAAGGCATGGGCAAGCGCACCCTCTTCCGCGACCTGCTGCGCGCCTGCGGCGGGCGCGGCGTGCAGTTCATCCGCCTCGACGACCTCGCGCGCGAACTCCTCGCCGACCGCGCCGCCATTCCCGTGCGCGACCAAGTGCTGGCACCCATTGACGGTCGCTCCGGCGTCGTGGCCACGCAAGCGGCCGCCTGACGGCGGCATCGGGAAGTCAGATCTCGCCACGCCTCCACCGCCTGCTCGCGCGGCCGCTCGCCGTTTCACTCCGACGACGTTGCCGATTCATGCCTGCCATCTCGCTTGCGAAAGCGACCCCGTGCGTTCAAAAGCGCCGTGCGTTTGTCACGTAATACGTGACAAAGTTGTTTTTCTCTCAGAGCGTGACAACGGAGGTTTGTCACGTAATACGTGACAAACTTCGGAGTGCACGCAAACGCCTGCACTGGGTCCATGGGCGACGCGTTCGCAGCGCGGTTTTGGGTTTCCGTCAGTTGGACGGACCCCTAGCCCCGAACTCACAAGGCAAAGTCACATTCGCGCCTCACTGCCGGTCCACCCGCCAGAACAGCCACAGAGCCACGCCCAGAAACAGCAGGTTCGGCAGCCACAGGAGCAGATCGGGGCGCAGCGCCGGATGATTTTCAAGCCAGCCGATCATGATGGTGAAAAAGTAGTAGCCCAGCGCCAGGATCACCGCGAGGCCGAGGTTGGCCGAGGTCTCGCGGCGCGATACCTTGATGCCCAGCGGCACGCCGACGAGCGCAAAGGTGAACACCGCGAACGCGGTGGAAAATTTGTCCTGGATCACCATCTGCAGTTTCATGCGGTCGAGCGCCCGCTGGCGCTGGTCCGCCGCCGGCGCCGGCTGCGCCAGCCGCCGCTGCTCCGCCAGCAATTCCGGGTAGGTGTACCACTGGAGTTTGCGATGGAGCGTGCTTTTGCCAAACAGGCGCTCGAGCGACAGGCGCACACTGGTGCGCTCAGAACTCATGGACGACCGCGGCTCCGCGAAATTCTCGGGATCCTTCCGGTTCCGGGCCTCCACCTGGACGTGATTCAGATTCAGGATGAGTTCGCTCGTGGTCTCGTCAAAATCGAAACTGCCGGACGCGGCCCGGATGAAATTCTTAACGCGTCCCTGCCCGTTCAATTCCCACAGCCAGAAATCCTTCATCTCCTGCCCCTGCTTCTCGCCCACATAGAGCACCTTGCCGGGAAAGTCCCGGATGAAAGTCCGGGGCACAATGAAGCTGAGCGGGTTGGTGCGCACCGCGCTGCCCAGCTCCAAATGATAGACCACCCGCGCCCACGGCATGAACTGGAAGTTGATCGCCAGACCCGCGAACACGCCCAGGGCGGCCAGCAGCAGGATCGGCCGCGCGATCCACGGCAGGCTCAGGCCGGCCGCGCGCATCGCCGTGACTTCATGCTCGGCGGACATGCGCCCCAGCACCAAGAGTACACCCGTCAACACGCCGATGGGCAGCGCATACGACACGACAAATGGCACCAGCAGCAGGACGAGCTCGGTGAACGTCTCCGGCTTTAGCTGCCCGGCAATCACGTAACCCAGCAGGTCCTTGACCGCGTTTCCCACCATCAGCACGAACGCGAACAGCCCCACCGCGACGGCGCAGGCAAAGAGGACGCTTTTGAAGATGTGCCGCTGCAGCAGGTTCATCCAGGGACTTGGATTAACACGACGGCGGCGGAGCGCACGACGGAAATTCGGCGGCTGAGCGATTATGATCCGGATTGCTGTAGGTCGGGCCCATAATGCCCGACACACCAGTCCCTCTGTCGGGGATAAACCCCGACCTACAATTCGACCAGGGTCGGGCAAACTGCTCTGCCAAGCACCCGGCGACTCCCCTTTGACTTCTGCGCCGCCTTGGTGTTCTTCGTGGCGGCATGAGATTCACGCCGGCCAAACCGCCGATCCACGGCGAGACGCTCGCCTCGCTGGCCGCCCGCCTCGCCGAGGCCGGCGAGCCCGCCTACCGGGCGCGGCAGGTGCTGGATTGGCTCTACAAAAAGCGCGCCGCCGCCTGGGACCAGATGACCAACCTCCCCCAGGCGCTGCGTGGCTGGCTGGCCGCCACCTTCGACATCGATCCCTCGACGCTCGTGCTCAACCGCCAGTCGGAGGACATCACCGACAAGCTGTTGCTCGAGCTGCGGGACCGCTCGCTGATTGAGACCGTCATCATCCGCGCGCCCCAGGAGGGCGTGGGGCTCGACCACTCGCGCAAAACCATCTGCATCTCCACGCAGGTCGGCTGCGCCATGGGCTGCGAATTCTGCGCCTCCGGGCTCGCCGGTCTCAAGCGGGACCTCTCCGCAGGCGAAATTGTGCATCAACTCATCCAGGTTTGCCGCCGGGAGGATGTCCGCACCCCGCGCGCCCGCGCCGAACTGGCGTCGTTCGACAACATCGTCGTCATGGGCATGGGCGAGCCGCTGCATAACTATGACAACCTGCTGCGCGCGCTGACCATCGTGAACGCCGGGTGGGGCCTCGGCTTCGGCGCGCGCCGCATCACCATCTCCACCAGCGGCCTCGCGCCGAAAATCCGCCGGCTGGCCGAAGAGCCCATCGCCTTCCGCCTCGCGGTCAGCCTGCACGGTGCCACCAACGAGGTGCGCGAACAGATCATGCCGATCAACAAACGCTGGCCGCTCGAGAAGCTCCTGCCCGCGATCCGGGCGTTTGCCGAGCAACGCGGCCGCATGGTCACCCTCGAGTTCATCCTCCTCGAGGGGCTCAACGATTCACTCGATCAGGCCGCGAAACTTCGCGATATCGCCGGCAGCCTCCACGCCCACGTGAATCTCATCCCCTACAACGCCGTCGAGGGTCTGCCGTGGCGTCGCCCGAGTCCCGCCCGCCAGCAGAAGTTCGTGCGCCTGCTGCAGGAAGGGGGCGTCTCTGTGACGCTCCGCCGCGAAAAGGGGCAAGAGATCGACGCCGCCTGCGGCCAATTGCGTTTGAAGACCGAGAAGGCACGGGAGCTGGTTTCCTCGAGGTCGGAAGCGCCCTTGCCACTCGGCCCTGACCGTTGACTTCTGCCTTGAATCCACCGCCGGGTTTTTCTTTAAGACCATCCTTTCCGTCGGGGTGGAACTTCTGGTCGCCCTTGTTTTCCCACCGACTCGGATTATTCTCCTACCCTTCATTTCCATGATCGAAGTCAAAGGTTTGGTT
>JBGOXZ010000191.1:0-5842 GCA_041479395.1 Opitutaceae bacterium | reverse complement strand
GATGAGCGCCCGGGCGATGGCGAGCCGCTGCTTCTGGCCGCCCGAAAGCCGCGCGCCCTTCTCGCCCACGGCCGTGTCGAGCCCGGCGGGCATGCGCGAGACAAAGTCCCACGCGTTGGCGTCGCGCAGCGCGGCCACGACCACGTCCGCCGGCACCGAGCGCAGCCCGTAGGTGACGTTCTCGCGCACGGTGCCGTCAAAGAGGATCGACTCCTGCGGCACCACGGCGAGAAAACGCCGGTAGGTGCGCAGGTCGTGCGCCTCCAGGTCGCGCCCGTCGACGAGGATGCGGCCGCCGGTCGGGCGGATGAAACCGATGACGAGATTGAGGACGGTGGATTTGCCGGCGCCCGAGGGGCCGACGAGGGCGATCGTTTCGCCCGGCTCCACCGCGAGCGAGAAGTCATGCAGCGCCGCGAACGTCGATCCCGGGTAGACGAAGCTCACGTTTTCGAAAAGGAATCGGCCCTGAACCGCGTCCATCGGAGCCTTGCCCTCGTTGATCTCCAGATCGGGGCATTGCAGCACCTCGCCGATGGAGCGGATCGATTCCAGCCCACGGGTGAGCTGCGGCGCGGTGCCCACCAGGCCGAGCACGGAACCGGTGATGAGGCCGAAGTAGGTCGTGAGCAGGACCACATCGCCCGCGCTGAGCGGCAGCCAGCCCGCCACGCAGGCCCAGGCGGAAACGACGAGGCACAGCATGTTGAAGCCGTTGAAGGTGGCCCACGACAGCGCCCCGAAGACGGCATTGATGCCGTCCACATGCAGGGCCGCCGCTCGCACCCGCTCCAGCGACTCGCCCACCCGCTCCAGCGCGGTGGATTCGAGCCCGTGGGCACGCGTGATGGGAAGCAGGTGCGTCATCTCGCCGACGCGGGTGGACATGCGCTCGATTTCCTCGCGGAAGGCCGCGTTGCGGGCGGCGAGCGGCCGGCGCAGGGCATAGACGATGGTCGCCGCCGCCGGCACCGTGAGGAGAAAATACACCAGGAACCACGGCTGCCGCAGGCCGGTGATGAGGAGGGCGAACACGATGTTGACGGCGCAAGCCAGCCCGCCGTCGAACAGGACGCGGGTGAGCTGCTCCACGGCCTCCACGTCACGCAGCACCTTGGTCTGGAGCGCCCCGGCACTCTGCCGGGCGTAATAGCCGATGGAGAGGTGCTGGAGCCGCCGCACGAGGGCGGAACGCAGCTGGATTTCCATGGTACGGGCCGCCCGGCTGAGCGAACGCGCGTAGGCGTAGTGCAGCGGAACGTTCTGCACCAGGACCACCACGAGCACCAGCGCGTTGACCCAGAGTTCGGACGGCGGATGCCGGCCCGGCTGCGCGACGATGTCCACGATGTTGGCCGTGATCGCGGGCATGATCCACACCGGGCTGTGTTTGACGATGAAGCAGAGCGTCGCGACCACGAGTGGCCGGCGCTGCCCCTGGAAGAGATAGCGCAGGGTGCGCAGCGGGTGTTCGCCGGAAAAGCGGCGTTCCAGCGGGTGGCGGTCGGGAGCGGGCCGGGGGGACATGTTCCGCGCCATCACACCGCAGCCGACCCCCGGTCGCGAGCGGGAAATGCGCAACGCACCGTCTGGCTGCCGCGCGTCGGCAGGCCGGCGCGCTTCCCGGGTTGACGCACCGGGCTTTGCGCCTGTTCGATGGGAGCCGTGCCCCGGCGAATCTCCGTTACTGTCCTGCTCGGGGGCGGTGTTCTCGCCCTCGCGGTGCTGGCCGCGTATCACAACAGCTTCTCCGCACCGTTCGTGCTGGATGACACGTTTTCGATCACGGAGAACCCGACGATCCGGCATCTCTGGCCCATCTGGGATGTGTTGTCGCCGCCGGGCGGCGGGCTGACGGTCAGCGGCCGGCCCGTGCTCAACCTGTCGCTCGCCCTCAATCATGCGCTGAGCGGAACCGAGGCGTGGAGCTATCACGCGCTGAACGTGATCATTCATGCGCTCGCCGGCCTGACGCTGTTTGGAATCATGCGGCGGACGCTCCTAAAGGCCCCATGGAGGAGCCTGCTCGCAGGCGATGCTTCAGCGGCATCCTCGGCGACCCTCCCTTCGGAAGGCAGATCGCGAGTAAACTCGCTCCTACAGATTGATGCGGTGCTGCTCGCTCTCGCGGTCGCCGGCATCTGGACGCTGCATCCGCTGCAAACCGAATCGGTGACCTATGTGGTGCAACGGGCCGAGTCGCTGATGGGGCTGTTCTACCTTTTCACGCTGTACTGCTTCATTCGGAGCGCGGATTCGCCAAAGCTCGGTCGATGGCAGGCGCTGGCGGTCGCGGCCTGTCTGCTGGGCATGGCCACCAAGGAGGTCATGGTTTCGGCGCCGCTGCTGGTGCTGCTGTATGATCGCACGTTTGTGGTCGGTTCCTTCCGGGAGGCATGGCGCCGGCACCACCGGCTGCATCTCGGACTTGCGGCCACGTGGCTGCTGCTGGGTTATCTCGTGCTGAGCACGGGCGGCAACCGCGGCGGATCCGTCGGTTTCGGCATCAATGTCTCCTGGTGGACTTACACCCTGACGCAATTCCCGGCGATTGCACACTACCTCAGGCTTTCGCTCTGGCCGCATCCGCTCGTGTTCGAATACGGAGTGCTTCCGGCCGGACACGCCGCCGCCATCGTGCCCTACGCGCTGGTGGTCGCGCTGCTGGTGGCCGGCACCCTGATCGGGCTGCGGCGCCGGCCGGTCATCGGTTTCGCCGGCGCCTGGTTCTTCGCGATTCTGGCGCCGACGTCCCTGATGCCGGGAACGACGCAGATGATCGTCGAGCATCGCATGTACCTGTCGCTGGCGGCGGTGGTCGCCCTGCTCGTGCCGGCGATGCACGCCCTGATCGGACGGAGAAGTCTCGCGGTCTTCCTGCTGGCGGCGGCGGGACTGGGATGGCTCACGGAGCGGCGCAACCAGGATTACCGCAGCGAGCTGGCCCTGTGGAGCGACACCGTACTGAAAAGTCCGGGCAGCGCGGTCGCGCACAACAACCTGGGCAAGGCCTTCATGGATCTGAACCGGGTGCGCGAGGCGATGGATGAGTTCGAAGCGGTCTTGAAGCTCAATCCCGGCTATGCGGAGACCCATTACAACCTGGGGAGCGCCCTGCTTCAGACTGGCCGCATGCCGGAGGCGATCGCGCAGTTTGAGGAGGCCATCCGGCTGAAGCCCGATTACGCCAAGGCGCACAACAATCTGGGCAATGCGCTGATTCAGACCGGCCGGGCTGCCGAAGCGATCAAGGAATATGAGGAGGCGCTGCGGCTCAGCCCGGAGTACGCCAACGCGCACTACAATCTCGCCTGCGCCCAGCTCCAAATGCAGCGGGTGCCGGAGGCGATCCGGGAGTTTCAAGCGTCGTTGCGGCTGAATCCTGATGACGCCAAGGCGCACAACAACCTGAGCAACGCCCTCCTGCAGGTCGGCCGCACCTCCGAGGCGGTGACGCATTACGAGGCGGCGCTCCGGATCAATCCCGACTACGCCATGGCCCATAACAATCTGGGAACGGTGCTGAGCGATTTGGGCCGGCTCCAAGAGGCGATTGTCCATCACAAGGCAGCCGTGCGGCTGGATCCGGCCTCCGCGGATATGCACTACAACCTGGGCAACGTCCTCCTCCAAGCCGGCCGGCGACCGGAGGCGATTGAGCAGTACCAGGCCGCCCTCCGGCTCAAGCCGGATTACGCCCCGGCGCGCGAGATGTTGCGCCGCCTGCAGGGTTCCGGGACCGGCGGTCCACGGTGAATTCAGGCCGCGGGCGGGCGGATCATTGGGCCGTGGCGACCGCCAAGCGCCGCCGCGGCGCGGCAACCGCGATGGTCTTCGGCCGCGGAACCGGGTTCACCGCACCGGGCGCGATCGGCCGGCTCAAGCCCCGGCAGGGCGTCGTTGATGATCCGCCAATTCACCAGATCCTTCGACTGCAGCACCGGAAGGCTTGGGGCGCAGTTGAAGCTCGACGACACGAGGTAATAGTCGGTGCCGACGCGGATCGCATCGGGGTCGGAATAGTCGGCGAACAGCACCGGATTGCGGTAGGTGCCATCGCCCTGATCGGGCACCCAGACCGCTGTCGTTGCCGCATGACAAGTATATCCGCCAGATAACAGCCCGATCATGAATAGGGTGATGCGGAGAGTCAGACAACTGCGGCCACCGGAATCCATTGCTGCCCGGCAGAATCCAGTCCGGTGGAGAAAGGGCGGCCGGAACGCCGGGGACGCGAGAGATCAGAGGTTCTCGATTTTCTTGTACTTGGGCACCAGCAGCTTCATGACCGTCCAAGCGACGAGGTACGCCAGCGCGCACACGGCGAACATGATGCCATAGGCTGTCTTCATCTCCGTCTGCACGAGCGTCGTCTGCAGCTGCTTCAGTTGGGCGAAGGAATCCGGGCTGATCGCTTGGAGTTGGCCGATGACTTCCTTCGGCAGGCTGCCCAGTTCGACCAAGTTCAGGTCGATCGGGGTGTCGTGTTTGTTCGCCAGCTTCAGGGCGAGAATCTGATTGAGATAGTCCCCCAGCGCACCGGCCTTGGCTTCGGCCCAGGTCTTGGCGATGCCGGCGTAACGGTAGGAGTCGAACAGCCAACCGCCCGACTTGTTAACGAGAATACCGCCGAAACCGCCGAACATACCACCGATGCCGGTGACCGAACCAACCGCCTTCTTCGGGAACATGTCCGAGACCGTGGTGAAGATGTTGGCCGACCACGCCTGGTGTGCCGACGCGCCGATGCCGATCAGAATCACAGGAACCCAGTAGCTGATATAGCCGAAGGGCTGCGCGAGCAGAACAACGAGCGGGAAAAAAGCGATGATCAACATCGCCCGCATGCGGCCAGCGTAGGGCTCGTAGCCCTTGTTGATGAAATACATCGGAAACCATCCGCCGCCGACGCTTCCAACGCAGGTCATCGTGTACAGGACGGCGATCGGAACCGCGACGTCGGTGCCCGTCATGCCGTATTGCGCCTTCAAAAAGGCCGGAAGCCAGAAGAGGTAGAACCACCAAATGCCGTCGGTCATGAACTTGCCGAACGCGAACGACCAGGTCTGCCGGTAGCCAAGCAGCTTGCTCCATTCGACGTACCACGGGAGCTTGGGCTCGTTGGACGCCGTCGCCTTCGCCTCGGCGGCCGCGACCACCTGTTCCTCGACGTCGCTGTGGATGTAGTCGTATTCCGCCTTGCCCAAGCGCTTCTGTTTCGAGGGTTGCTCGTAGAGCCAGAACCAAAAGATCAGCCACAGGAATCCGACGGCGCCGACGAGGATGAACGCCCCCTGCCAACCCAATTTCTCGGCGATCCACGGGACGGTGATCGGGGCGAGGATCGCGCCGACGTTGGTGCCGGAGTTGAAGATGCCGGTCGCGAGGGCGCGCTCCCTCTTCGGGAACCACTCGGCGGTCGTCTTGATGGCCGCCGGGAAATTGCCCGACTCGCCGAAGCCGAGGAGGCCGCGCGCGAACATGAATCCGCCCGTGCCTTTCGCGAGGGCATGAAGCATTGCGGCGACGGACCAGACGATGAGCGCCCAAGCGAAACCCGCCTTCGTGCCCAGCCAGTCGATGATCCGTCCGGCGAAGAGCATGGAGACGGCGTAGACGAGCTGGAACACCATGACGATGTTCGCGTAGTCCGTGTCGCTCCAGTTGAATTCGACCTCCAAGTCGCCTTTCAGAAGGCTCAAAACCTGTCGGTCCAAGTAGTTGATGGTCGTGGCAAAGAAGAGCAGCGCACAGATGGTCCACCGGTACTTGCCGATCTTCTCGTTGATCTGGTTCAGCTTGTTCATTGGGACGCGGGGCGGGAGTTGAGGCTGCGGCTCTG
>JBGOXZ010000190.1:0-5864 GCA_041479395.1 Opitutaceae bacterium | reverse complement strand
CACTAGGTCCGTGATCGGCACATCCTCTTCGCGGCCGGCGCGCACGCGGCGTGCGGTCTTCGGGGTCAGCTCCATCAGGGCGCGGATGGCGGCGTCGGTGCGGGCGTGGGCGCGTTGCTCCAGGATCTGGCCGATGAGCACGATGGCGGTGATGACCGCGGCAGCCTCGAAATAGAGCGGTACCCCGTGGGATCCGCGCAGCGAAGCGGGAAAGCGGCCGCCGAACAGCAGGGCCGCCGTGCTATAGCAATACGCCGCACCGGTGCCGGTGACGATGAGCGTGAACATGTTGGTGTCGTTTTCCCGCAGGGAGACCCACCACCGGCGGATAAAGGGCGCCCCGCTCCAGAAAAACACGGGCGTGGCCAGCGCGAATTGCAGCCAGCCGGAAAGGCGCGGATCGATGGCGTGGGCGAGCCACGGGATCATTTCACCCGTGGCGAGGCCGAGCACCGGGAGGCTCAGCACCAGCGCCACCCAGAGGCGCGGCATCAGAAACTGCGCCGCCGGCAGCCCCATGTAGACCGGCGCGCGCGGGTCGGGCGCCCGGCTGGCCGGCGGCGTCGGGGGCGCGGGCTGTTGATGGGATGACGAATGAGCGTGCATGCGGGCGTTGCGGCATAGTTAGCAGCATGCCGCGCCGGTGGACAATCCTTGATGGCGTCAATCTGGCGGAAGGTTCTTCGCCAGCCTTTTCTTGCCGGAGACGTTCTGCCGCTCAGGAGGCTTGGCGCCGCCTGGCGTGGACGGACGGGTCAGTGGACCTGCAGCAGGCTGTCCCGCAGGGGCCGATCGGGGTCGGCGGAGCCAAGGATGGTCTCGCATATATGTTCGCCGAGGCGCCGGTAGCTTTCCCACTGGGCCTCGTCGAAAAACTGGTCCGTGGTGGACTGCTGCGGAAAATCCTTGTTGGTCCGCCAGTAGTTGAGCACATCGGCGGGCTCGTCGCCGGTGAGGCTCGGCTTGAGCACCAGGATCCATCCCGTCTGGTCCGGGTCGCGGTAGTCGACGCGGGCGAGCAGGGCATGCTTGGCCGACAGACCCGTGGCCGGATCAGTCTGCAGTTCGCTGAACGAGCCGAGATGGCGGCGCAGCAGCGGTTGGACGCAGCGGTCGAGGTCCTGCGCGTCGAGTATCGTGATCTCGGCGCCGAAATCGACCCGGGCTTTGCGAACGAGGCTGGCCAGGTCATCGAACATGCGTGCGGGGTCGCAACCGCTGTCGCAGATGACGATCAGCGGCACGCGGCGGCGGATGAGTTCGTAGGCGCCGCTGTTTTCGAAATGCCCGCCATCGGACAAATACCAGAAACGCCGGGACGAGCCATGAAAGCGGGCGAAGAACTCATTGAGGAGCTGGAGTTGCACGGGAAACACCGTGGCCGGCACCGCGCGCAACCGCGTCCACCAATGGTGATGCCGGGCGACGGATTCAACGCCGCTGTCCCACCATCGCCCGAGGCGGACGTTGAAGAATCCGAGGAGGAAACTTAGTCCCATATTGGTGTGGGCGCCGAGCCCGGTGGTAAAGGCGGCCCCGGAAATCGCGGTCCAGCCGCCCAGGGAGAATTGCGTGATGCGAACCGGGCTGCCGGGGCGCGCGGCGAGGCAGTTGAAACCGCCGTTGTCGATCGGGCGGATCTGATCGCGTCGATTCTCATCGCTCCAGCGGGCATGGTGGGAGACGGCCGCGCTGAGACCGCACGGGCCGAGCACGAGCGGGAACCCCTTGCGGTCGCGCTGCTCCACTTGGGAACGGCCGTCCACCGTCTCGTTCACGGTGACGTTGATGAGGTGCAACGGCCCGCCGACCGCGTCCGGCGCATAGGTGGAGAAAGGCACGATGTCGCCGGGGATCGTGTCACTGAGCCTTTGGTTTTTGGGCCGGGCCGGATTGGAGGCCCCGAGGTAGGCGCGGGCGAGTCGGGTCTCATACAGGGACGCTTGCGAGGACAGGTTCAGGAAGCGGGGCCACAAGGCGAAGAACAGCGACAAGGCCAGCAGCGCCATCCACGGCGACACGTACCCGGCGAAGGCCCATCCGTTCAGCGCATAGCTTCCGGTGGAGAGCGCCACCAGCCACACCAGCGCGAGCACCACGGCGGCCGCAGCCGTCAGGTAATTCATCGGCACGCTCAGGCGGTCCGTCGCGGAGAGGCCTTCCAGGATGGATTGGATGCGGCGGCCCACCAGCACGGCCACCGCCAGGGACCCGCCCGTCTGCCAATACCAGCCCTTGATCCACGCGAGGAGCCAGGCGCGGTTGAAGTAGAGGCTCGCACCGAGCGAATCCACGAGCGCGTAGGCCAGGAGAACGAGGGAAACGATCAGGCAGCAGGCCAGCCAGTGGGTGAGCCGGTTGCGCAAGCGGGCCGAACTGCTGCACAGCCAGTAGGCGAATCCGCACAGGATCGCGAGGCCTCCCACCGCGACCGCGAACCAGGTGTACCGGCTCGTGACGAACTCGAATCTTTCGTCGTCGGCGGCGGGAAAGGAATCCTGTGACCAGTGGAACAGCCAGACCGGCAGTCCCTGCGCCACAGTGAGCAGGAGCAGAAAGAAAACGGCGAGAATGATGTGGATCGAGACCCAGCTGCGCAAGGCGACGGCCAAAGCGGCCAAAAGGTCACCGGCGCCATTAGGCGCGAGGTAGCGGCCGTTCTCGCGCAGCCAGTAGTTGGGAAACGACGCGAAGTCGGCGAGCCCTTCCTCCACATGGGTAAAATACGTGTTGGAAGTGGTCGCCGGGGCTGCCGGCCTTTGGAATGCCGACCGAAGATGGTGGAGGGATTGTTGCATTCGCGGCATTTTGGCCTTGAACGCCTTGCCGGCGGTCCACTGCGCCAGGGTTGCCGAGACCTTGTCGGCGGCCCATTCCACCATGGGGGCAAAGGTCGTCAGGCAGCGCCGCCACCAACTGGACGAGGCGCTCCGTCCGCGGTCAAACCAGGCGCCAAGAAAACTGCCGAAATAGCCGCCGCCCGAGACCGTTGAGATGTAGTCGATGCGTTTGAGCAGTTTGACTTGGGCCAGCCGCTGGAAAACGCCCAGGCAGATGGTCGCGCTGCGAATGCCGCCGCCGGACAGTGCGAAGCCCGTCGCATCGTCCGGCAGGCACTCCGTGCCGTCAAAGCGCAGCCCGTGAATGGCGCGCCGCGCCTGGAGGCGGCGGAATTCCGCATCGCGCAGTGGCTGGGGGTAAAACCGCGACTGGGAGGGGGGCGGCATGCGGCACCTCGTAACAGATGCCGAGATCGCTGCGCGTCAACTGGCGCACGCAATCAATCGCGGGGCGACGGGGCTGAGGCGAGACCACGGCGCGTCAAGGATTACGCGCCCCCCTCCACGCCTCGCGCCGCCGGGCCGCGGGATCACCCGGTCAGTCTTATCCGGATCCATGCAGTTGAATCTGTAGGGCCGCGCCTTGGCGCGTGCCGTTCACTCGCAAGCACCGGCGCGGACCAAGGTCCGCGCCCTACCACCGAATGGTGACGGACGTCGCGAGTGAATCTGTCGTTCAACTGCATCGTTCCGGCTTATCCGCGCGGCGCGTGGACCGTCTGCCGGAGATGGGCGGCGAGGTGGTGGCGGAACGTGGCGTGGTCCTGCACCGCGCCCAAAGCGACCAGCTGGCTGGCCAGGTTGCCGACGGCCGTGCCTTCCAGGCTGAACGAGACGACCGGGATGCCCGCCGCGTCGGCGGTGGCCTGGCACAGCAGGCAATTCTTCGAACCGCCGCCCACGATCAAAATGCGCCGGAACTTCCGGCCGGTCATCCGCTCAAACGCCTGCAGGGCACTGGCGTGGCCGCGGCCGAGCGATACACAGATCAGCCGCAGATAGCCGGCGAGGTTTTTCGGCGGAGCGATCCGGTGCTTGCGCAACTGCGCATCGATCGCCGCCCGCATGGACGGCGGGTTGACGAAGGCGCCATCGGTGACATCAAGGAGGACGGGCGGCGCCGGCAGCTTTTCCGCCGCGACGATGAGGGCGGACCAATCGCGGTCGCCGCGCAGGCGCGTGGCGAAATCCTTCATCGTCTGTTCCAGCAGCCAGAGACCGACGACATTGGTGAGCGGGCGATAACGCCCGTCGCCGATGCGTTCATTGGCGACGCGGGCGCGGAGCGCCTCGGTGCCCAGCACGGGGGTGTCGCTCTCAAAACCGACGAGCGACCAGGTGCCGGAGCTGAGGAACAGGTCGCCGCCGTCGGACGCGGCCGGCATGGCAGCGTAGGCGCTGGCGGTGTCGTGGCCGGGCACGGCGACGACCTGCACGCCCTTGAGCTCGGGCAGGCTGCGCACCCCGCCCAGGCGCGTGCCGGCGAGGACGGGCTTCGTGAACCACTGGGCCGGCAGGTGGAAGTGATCGAGGGCGGCGCGCGACCAGTCGGTCGAGTGGACGTCGAGGAGCTGCGATGTGCTCGCGATGGAAAGCTCGTTCTCCATGCGACCCGAGAGCAGGTAGTTGAAATAGTCGGGCAGAAAAAGGCAGTGCGTCGCGAGGTCGGAGATGGCCGGGCAGTTCGCCACGACTTCCTCGAGCTGGAGGCTGGTGTTGTAGAAGACGTCGGGGATGCCGGTGGCGGCGTAGATGCGTTCGAGGGCGGCCCGGGTGTTGCCGAGGCGCTGCAGGCCGGGCTGCGTGCGCGCGTCGCGGTAGGCGTGCACGGGAAACATCAGGCGGCCGGCGTCGTTCACCAGCGCATAGTCGACGCCCCAGGTGTCGACGCCCACGGAGGCGAGCCGGGCGCCGCGGGGCAGCGTGGTGGCGGCCGTGCGCAAACCCGTGCGCACCTCAGCCCAGAGGCCGGCGACATCCCAGTAGTCATGGGCGCCGAGCGAGCGGAAGGTGTTGGGGAAGCGGTGGACTTCCCGGAGCGTGAGGCGGTTCTTCGACCAGGCGCCGAGAATCACGCGGCCGCTGGTCGCACCGAGATCGATGGCGGCGGAGTAGACGGTGGACATGACCCGCCGATTTTGGTCCCCGGGTGCGGGATGGCGAGCCCGCAAACTCCGTGCGCCATCGGACTGTACGAAGCACCAAGCGCAAATCGGGATTGCGGCGCGGAACGAATCCCGCACCGTGGAGTTTCCGCGTCATGATGATGATCGAGCGCAAGCCGCCGCTGGGCCGAAAGGTGCAATTGATGGCCACGTGCCTGTGCGACGCGTTTTATGACGACGCGGCCGTGGCCACGGTGCAGGTGTTGGAGCACCTCGGTCTCACCGTCGAGTTTCCCGCGGCGCAGACCTGCTGCGGTCAGCCGGCCTTCAACGCCGGCGACTGGACCGCCTCGCGGCGCGTGGTGCGCCACATGGTGCGCACGTTCCGGAGCGAACTGCCCGTGGTCGTGCCGTCGAGCTCCTGCGCGGCCATGGTGTTCCACGGCGCGTTGCTGGCGTTCGAGCACGAACGCGACCTGCCGGAGGTGGAGCAGCTCGCGCGGCGCACCTGGGAGCTGGCCGATTTCATCGTGAACGGGCTCGGTGTGGCGTCCTGGCCTGGCCGGTTCGATGCCAACATTGCGTTTCACCGCTCGTGTCACACGCGCGGTTCGGGCAGCGCCGAGGCGGCGGCGACGCTCATGCGCTCGATCGCGGGCGTGAACCTTGTGGAATTCGGGGAGGCCGAGCAGTGCTGCGGTTTCGGCGGAACGTTTTCCGTGAGTTTCCCCTACATCTCCGCGGCCATGGGCCGGCTGAAGCTCCAGCATCTGCGCGCCGCCCAGCCGCAGTATCTCGTCGGCGTCGACACGAGCTGCCTCATGCACCTGAGCGGTCTCGCGGAGAAGGAAGGCCAGCCCGTGCAGCACCGGCATGTGGCCCAGGTGCTGCGCGACGCGCTCAAGAACGGAGGATTGCT
>JBGOXZ010000189.1:0-5882 GCA_041479395.1 Opitutaceae bacterium | reverse complement strand
GGTAGTACACGGACAAGATCAGGTCGGGGCGCAGGGCGGCGATGCGCTCGATCCACTCGGCGGTATTGACGCTGGCCGGGGTGCGCACCGTGATGCCGTGCTCGCGGGCGGCGACGGCGGGCGTCTTGAACCAGATCTTTTCGTTTGGGTTATCCTCGTGGGTGATCAGCGTGATGACGTTGTCCCCGCGCGCCAGCAGCAGATCGAGGCACGTGTATCCCACCTCGCTGTAGCCAAAGAAAAGAATGCGGGGCTTGGACATGCTAAGTAGCGGGCGGGAACGGGTTCTTCACCACGGCGTGAGGCTCATCCGCCGCCAAAGGCTCGACCCGGGTCAGGAACACGTCAAATGCCCATTCATTGATATGGAGTGCCTCCTCGGCGGATTGCGTGGTTCGCTCCAAGACTCTCCGCCGCGCGACATCCTCCGGGCAAGCCACGACATAGAGCCGATAAGATGCTCCTAACGCCGTGGCGCGTCGGCGGGCGTCATCCCGGGAGGCGCGGCTCCAAAAACCGAAATCGAGGATCACGTCCGTCCCGGTCCGCAGGACGCGCGCGGTGTGTTCCCAGATGAGTTCGAACACGCGCTCGAGCGCCTCCTGAAACTTCTCGGCCGGCGGATTGGTGCCATGGAGCTTGACCATCCATTCATCCGGGGTGAAGCGGACCGCCCGAATTTCGCGTTCGAGCTGCTTGGCAAAGGTGGTCTTGCCCGAACCGCAGATTCCGTGGATGAGATGCAACGTTGCCATCGCAGTCAGGTGCCGTGGGCGATCCGGTCAACCGCAGGACGCATGGCAGTGGCGGCGGGCGAACGGCTGCACGGGCTCACTTCGTCTCCAGCATTTCGCGGACGTGGTACGGCTGGCGGGCGCGGACGACCTGGTAGGTGCGCCCGAGGTATTCGCCGATCGAGACTTCCCCTGGCGAAGCCGGTTTCATTCCTTCACCGGACAACGCCGGCGCCGGGCTTGCGGGCGGCCGCGATGCGTCGATGCACCGCCGCCATGGGTATGCGTTTACCGTTGTCGCGCGCGCGCGCCTCGATCACCGCTAGATAATCTTCCAGCTCCTCGGCCTCGGCGCGAACCTTGGCCAAAGCGGCCCGCTGGCGCCGGATTTGCGTAAGGGTGGTTTTGAGGCCGGGCTTAGTCATAGGTTTTCTTTCGGTCGCGGATGGTACGGATGATGATCGTCGCGTCGTCCAATTCAAACAGAATGCGGTAGCTGCCCGAGCGGAGACGGTAGACAGTGTCGGCCGCCTGGAGTTTCTTGATATCACCGGTGAAACCGCGCTGCAGCCGGGCAATTTTGGACGCAATCTGCTGCTGGATCTTCCCGGGGAAAGCCAGTAGCTCGATCTCGGCCTGCCTCGTGTAGACAATGACGTATGTCATGCTGGCGACCGAAGCGGTTTACTTCGTCTCCAGCATCTCGCGGACGTGATACTGCTGGCGGGCGCGGACGACCTGGTAGGTGCGTCCGACGTATTCGCCGATCAGGCCGATGCCGACCATCGCCACGCTCAGGAGGAAGAACACAATGCCGAAGAGCGTAAAGATGCCCTCGGCCTCCGCGCCGAGGAAGAGGCGGCGGTAGGCCAGCACGAGCACCAGCAGGAAACTTCCTGCCGAGCACGCCAGCGCAAACAGGGTGAAAAGCTGCAGCGGGGCGAGGGAAAAACCGGTGATGAGGTCGAAGTTCAGGCGGACGAGCTTGTAGAACGAGTAGTTGGAAACGCCGGCGTGGCGCTCCGCGTGCTGCACGCCCACCTCGGCGGGACTGCCCGCAAAGCTGTAGGCCAGCGCCGGGATGAACGTGTTGATGGCGCCGCTGCGCACGACGGCGTCGACCACGGCGCGGCGGTAGGCGCGCAGCATGCAGCCCTGGTCGGTCATCGCAATGTTGGTCGTCCGCCGGCGCACGACGTTGATGAGCTTCGACGCCCACGTGCGGAAAACGGAGTCCTGCCGGTTGAGCCGGTAGCCGCCGACGTAGTCATGCCCCGCGTCGATTCTCGCGAGGAGCTTCGGAATCTCCTCGGGCGGATTCTGCAGGTCGGCGTCGAGCGTGACAATCACCTCGCCGCGTACGCGCTCAAAGGCGGCCATGACCGCCATGTGCTGACCGTAGTTGGCGTTGAAGTCGATGACGCGCGTGACGTCGAGCCGCGCGGCGTGCTGGGCACGGAGCAATTCAAGCGAGCGGTCGGCGCTGCCGTCGTTCGTAAAGATGACCTCGTAGGATCGGCCGAGGGCGTCGAGCACCGGGTAAAGGCGGGCGAAAAGCGCCGACAGGTTGGGCTCCTCGTTGTAGACGGGGATGACCACCGACAAGAAGACTTGTTTTCCAGTGGCTTCAGGCATGGTTGATTAGCGATATAACGCCCCAGGTGGTCATCGCGAGCCCGGCATAGCCGGGCGTGGCGATCCAGCTGGACCCCGGCTTATCGGAGCTGGATTGCTTCGTCGTCCCGCAGCGCGGGCCGCCTGGCAATGACACGCTTCTGCGCCTGATGGTCGTGGCACTCATGGTTTCTGGTGGGCAGCGAGGATGCCAACGAGGGTAGTGACGACGCAGGTGACGTCGGCGCGGGTCATGGCGGGGAAGAGGGGCAGCGTCAGGATATTGCGGCCGGCGTACTCGGCGTGCGGAAAATCGCCCGCCTTCCAGCCCCGCTGCCGGTAGACGGTGAACAGATGCATCGCCGGATAATGCACGCCGGTGCCAATGCCGGCCGCCTCCATCCGGGCCATGACCTCGGCGCGCTTGATGGTCAGGCGCTCCTCCGGCACCACGACCTGGAACATGTGCCAGTTGCTGTTCACGAAGTCAGCGACCGGCAGATGCAGCCCGAGGGTGCGGACCGCGGGCGTGTCGAACGCTTCGAGGTAGGCGCGCGCCAGTTCGCGGCGCCGCGCGGTGACGGCCGCGAGATGTGGCAGTTGCCCCAGGCCAATGCGCGCCGCGACGTCGGTCAGGTTGAATTTGCCGCCGACCACCTCGACCTCCATGCCATCGTGGCCGGTCCGCACCACGCCCTGCAGGCGGTACTGTTCGGCGAGCTTCGCCTCGCGCTCGTCGTTGAGCACGAGGCAGCCGCCTTCGGCGGTGGTGATGTTCTTGTTGGCGTGGAAGCTGAACGAGACAAAATCGCCGAAGGCGCCGATGCGCCGGCCGCGCCACTCGCTGCCGAAAGCCTGGGCGGCGTCCTCGATGACGCGCAGCTTGTGGCGTCCGGCGATCGCATAGAGATCGTTGCGGTCGACCGGCAGGCCGGCCAGGTCGACCGGGATGACGGCGCGCGTCGCGGGTGTGATTGCCGCCTCGATGCGCTCAAGGTCAATATTGCGCGTCACCGGGTCGATGTCCACGAACACCGGCCGGGCGCCGACCTCGAGCACAACGTTGGCGGTCGCCACCCAGGACAGCGGCGTGGTGATCACCTCGTGGCCCGGACCGACGCCGGCGATGCGCAGCGCGATCTCCATCGTGCACGTGCCGGAGTTGAAGGCCCGCACCGGGCGGCCGCCGAAATATTCGGAGAGCTTGGCCTCGAAGGCCTTCACCTGCGGCCCGGAGGTGATCCAGCCGGAGCGCAGCACGTCCGCCACGCCGGCGATGGTTTCCTCGTCGATCGTCGGACGGGCGAAGGGTAGGAATCCTGCCGCCGACCCGGGCGAAGCCACGGATCGCTCGGCGGATTCGACCGGCTCACCGCGGGCGGATTTGGCGGACTGACCGCGGGCAGGCTTGGGGTGAGTGGGCGCGGGCATCTCAGGGTTGGTTGCTGAAGAGATAATGGCCCCGGGTCTCGCCGAGCAAATGATAACGGAACGTCCGGTCGGCAAAAAGTTCCACCACGTCCTGCCGGCGGGCCACGGCGAAGATGCGGGCCGGGCCGGCCCACTGGCGGCGGAACTCGGTGTCGTCGATAAAGCGCGCGGCCCGTTCTGCGGGATCGAGGAACTGCAGTTCCAGTTCATCCTGATAGGCCACGGTGCCGACGGTGCGCCGGGCGTAGAAGGTGAAATCGTGGAAGAAGCCGTGGTAGTGAAAGACGCGATCACCCGGCCGGATCAGTGTCTCCACCTGCCGCGCCAGCTCCTTCGTGCCCGGGCGCTGAATGTGCGGCGTCGCGAGGGTCAGAATGAGGTAGAAGCCGAGCGCAGTGGAGACCAGCGTCACCAGGCCGGCGCGCAGTCCCCGGACCCTGGCGGCCCACGGCGCGGCCACGCCCCCAAGCAGCAGCACCGCCGCCATACCGAAGGCATAGGGCCGGAGCAGCTCCGCCTGGCCCGGTTCGCGAATCACGCCGGGTTTCAGCACCGCGAAACACAGCGCGGCGGCCAGCAGGCCGCACACGAAGGAGAACACGCGAAGGGCGGCCTGCAGCTTTCCCCCCGCGTTTTCCGCGGCGGCCCGGGCCAGCCACGCGCCGGTCAGCACGGCGAGCGGCGGAAACACCGGTAGGACGTAAGGGATGAGCTTCGACTGCGAGGCCGAGAAGAACAGCAGGATGAACACCGCCCAGGTGACGAGAAACCAGGCGTCGGCGTGTTCCTTCCGGCGGGCCCAGCCGTCCGCCAGCCTCGATCCGGCCGGGGCCACCGCGTCGCGCAGCGCCGCCCAGAGGAAAGCCATCCACGGGAACAGGCCGGCGAACACGATCGGGAGGAAAAACCACCACGGCTCGGTGCGCTTGTGCCCGGTGGACACGAACCGCTCCCAGTGTTCGTGGATAAAATAGAATCGCGGCCACTCCGGATTGCGCGCGGCGGCCAGGACGTGCCACGGCGCCGCGATCGCGAGGAACAGCAGCGCGCCCGTCGGCAGGTAGAGCGGTCGCAGCCGCTTCCACTGGTTGAACACCAGGAGCCAGAGGAACATCACGACGCCGGTGACGAGGAAGCCGATGAGGCCCTTGGTCAGGGTCGCCAGCGCGGCGCTCGCGTAGAGTCCGTAGAACAGCCACCGCCGGCGCGCTCCCGGCGGCTCGCGCACGCCGAGGAGGAAGCAGAACAGTGTCGCGCTCATCAGAGCCGACACGGCCATGTCGAGGGTCAGGATGCGCGCGAGCGCGAAGTACAGCAGCGAGGTGCCGAGCACCGCCGCCGCCATCATCCCCGCGCTGCGTCCGTAGAGCCGGCGTCCCGCCGCATACACCAGGAGCGCGCCGCCCAGCGCAAACAGCGCCGCCGCCGCCCGCGCCGACCACTCGCCCGGTCCGAGGGCCGTCAGGCAGGCCGCCACCGCCCAATACATCAGCGGCGGCTTTTCGAAGTACTGCACGCCGTCGAGCCGGGGCGTGACGAGTTCGCCGGCGGCGAGCATCTCGCGCGGGATCTCCGCATAGCGCCCCTCGTCGGGATTGGTCAGCGGGTAGCTGCCGAGGCGGAAACCGAAAAGCACGCCCAGCGCCAGCGCCAGCAAGAGAAGGTCGCGCGGCCAGGAGGGAGGGGAGGCGGACTCGGTCATCAATATCTGGGCGCTAGAGAAGTCCGCCAAGGCGGGCGAGTCACGCCGAAAGCTTGGCGCAGGCCGACCGCGCGGAGGTCTGCGGCGGAGAACGCTTCAAGGCGCCGTGACAGCGGCATGCGCTTGATTTGCCCGTAACTGATCTGCTGATCGCACGTTTTATCGCCTACCATGAAACGCAGGATGATTCTTAGTGTCCTTGTGTTGACCCTGGCGGGATTCGCGACGTATGCGGCGGACCTGACTCCAGTCGCGCCTGGCCCGGACCAGTCGGCCCCGTCGGTGGCCAAAGCGCGCGCCAAGTCCGGGAAGCACCGGAAGCACCACAAAAAGCACCGGAAGCAGGGCGGCTCGACTCAGGCGCCATCGCCGGCCCAGCCGCCGAAAACCTGAGTGCGGAT
>JBGOXZ010000188.1:0-5898 GCA_041479395.1 Opitutaceae bacterium | reverse complement strand
CTTGATGATGGCGCGCTCGGACGTCTCGGCCGGCAGCACGGTCCGGTCGAGGTCGATGCGGAGGCGGACGGAGGTGTCCAGGGATTGGGCCGAACAGGCGGCCAGCGACATCGCGCCGAGCAGCGCGACCGCGGAGAATCGGGAACGGGTGTTTTGTTTCATGTTGATTCAGGGTTGACGCCTGAATCGAACCACAAAACGCCGCGCGAGTTGTCAGCAGTCCGTAAGAAGATTGTCAGGGAATTGTCAGGTGTCCGACCCTCATTTTTCATCCCCGCCGGAAATCGCCACGGCGGGCGCCGCCAGCCCTCGCCGCGGCTACGGCGCGCCGGCGGGTCACCCGATCTCCCGGCCTCATGGCGCCGGCGGGGCGCGCAGCGCGGCGCGGACCAGCCGGTCGTCGCCGTCGTTGGGCGCCGGCTGCAGGCCGAGCACGGCGCAGAGCAGATTGTAGATATGGATGTTCTCGAATGGCGGAATCACCGCGCCGCGGCGGAACGCCGGGCCAGCCACGATAAACGTGGCGCCCATCGAGACCAGCTGGTTGTCATAGCCGTGGTCCCCGCGCTCCGGCTTGGTTCTCTTTGCCTGCGCGGCCCGCGTGGTGACCTCCCATCCTTCGTCGGCCAGGAGCAGCACCGGGGGGATGCGCGGATTGTCGCGATAGTGAAAACGCTCCGGCAATTCCTCGCGCAAATAAACCTGCACATGGGCCGGCCGGGCGCGTCGGATCTTGGCCGCGAGTTCCGCCTGCGCACCCGTGGCCGGACTCAACCCGGCCTGCGTGCCGAGAAACTCCGCCCGTACCGCCTTGAGGTCGACCAAGTCATCCAGGAAAACGGTCTGGCCCTCGCCGACCGCGACCATGCCGTGGTCGGAAATGATCACGAGATTGGCCGCATCGCGCAGACCGCGGGTCGCCAGCCCGGCCAGGAGGCGATCGATCGCGGCATCGACTTCGCGGATCGCGGCGGCAGTCTCGGGCGCATCCGGGCCGTAGTCGTGCCCGGCGTGGTCGACGGCGTCCAGATAGAGCGTGCAGAAGACGGGTCGCTGGTCCGCGGGGAGGCTGATCCAGGCCAGCAGGCCGTCGACGCGCTGCGCAGAGGTCAGGTTGCCGTCAAAGGCCCGGTAGTAGGTTGGCCGCACGCCGCCGATCTCCGCCTCGGAGCCGGGCCAGAACAGGCAGGCGCTGCGCCGTCCTTGCTTCACCGCGGTGATCCAAATTGGTTCGCCGCCCCACCAGCGCCCATCGATGGAACATGCGTGGTCCTTGTAATCGAAAGCGGCGCCCAGCGCGGGATCGAAGAACCGGTTGTTGACGATACCGTGGTGTTCGGGCCGCAGCCCGGTCGCGATCGTGTAGTGATTAGGAAAGGTGTGCGTTGGAAAGCTTGAGATCATCCGCTCGGCGCGCACGCCGTCCGTCGCCAGCTGGCGGAGGCTCGGTGTCTCCGCGGCGTATTTCTCCAGGTAGTCCCAACGGAAGCCATCGAGGGAGACGAGGATGAGGGTCGGCTCGGCTCCCCGCGTCGAAGCTGCGAAAAGAAGCAGCAGACCGAGAAGAAGGCGACGCAGGGGCATGCCCATCACCCTGCGAATCCTGCGCCCATCCGCAAGCCGTGTGTGGGGCTTCAAATTCGACCACAGAGACACCGGAGGACACAGAGAAGAACAAATCCCTGCCATTCTCTTGGTGCTCTGTGTGCCTGCGCTCCGTCGCCCTGAGCCTGTCGAATGGGCGAAGGAGGGCCTCCGTGGTTCAAACCACCTCCTCGTTCCCCGCCCGTAACCGCGCTTGCGTGGAAGAAGCGTACGCCTGAGCATCGGACCGTTGCGCAGGTCCTCCCCCGTCACCCGCCGCGAAGCGATTGCCTCCCTCGCCGCTGCCGCGCTGGCCGCCGTGCCGCTGGCCCGCGCCGCCTCCCAACCAGCCCACCCGATGTCCTCCGCGCCCGCCTTCCACCCGTCTCCCGGCCGGATTCGCCACTCCGTCTGCAAATGGTGCTATCCCCGGATTCCCCTTGCCACTCTCGCGACCGCCGCGCGCGACATCGGATTGGAGTCCGTTGAACTGCTCGATCCCGCCGACTGGCCCGTGGTGCGGCGAGCCGGCCTCACCTGCGCGATGGCCAACGGCACCACGACCACCCGGGACGGCTTCAACCGCCTTGAGCATCACGCGCGTTACGTCCCCTCCATGATTGAGCGCATCAAAGCCTGCGCCGATGGCGGCCTGCTCAACGTGATCTGCTTCTCCGGCGACCGCGCCGGGCTATCGGACGAGCAGGGACTGGAGAATTGCGCCGCGGGCCTGAGGCAGATCGCCGGCGCGGCCGAGAAGGCGGGCGTGACCGTCTGCATGGAGCTGCTCAACAGCAAGGTGGACCACCAGGATTACCAGTGCGACCACACCGCGTGGGGTGTCGAGCTGGTCAAGCGCGTCGGCTCCGAGCGGTTCAAGCTGCTGTACGACATCTATCACATGCAGATCATGGAGGGCGACGTGATCCGCACGATCCAGGACAACCACGCGTTCATCGGCCACTATCACACCGGCGGCGTCCCCGGCCGGCACGAGATCGACGACACGCAGGAACTCAACTACCCGGCGATCATGCGCGCGATCACGGCGACCGGCTTCACCGGTTTCGTCGCCCAGGAATTCGTTCCCGCCCGCGACCCGCTCACCTCCCTGCGCGAAGCCGTCAAGTTGTGCAGCGTGTAGTCCGCTCCACGGCGCGACCAAGTATTTTTGCCCGAGAGGCCGCGACTTGCTTAAGGCGTGTCTTCAAACCCCATAATTCCGGAATTTGTCATGCTGTGCGCAGCGAAGCATCCAGCAAGCTGCCGCAGCCGGCTCCGGCGAGGTCCAGCTGGATGGCTGGCTGTCGGCCTGCGGCCTCGGTACTTCACTTCGTTCAGAATGACAATCCAGGTTTGAAGACACGCCCCAGTCCCGCGATGCGGGTTCGGGAGCTGCGCGCAGGCACCTCCCCTTACCGCTGGCATGTCGAGATGCTCAGAGCCAGTCGCTGGATCGAATAGACCAGCACCGGCCGGTTCTTCTGGGACTATTTCGGGCGCCGCAGTGAGCAAATCTGCCAGAACACAATCCTGCCGGCGCGCTGACGCGGGCTCCAATTGCTGTTTTCACAGGAGGTAGCAGAGAAAGCAGAGGCGCCCTCTTTCTGACCCCTTTATCCGTGTCCATCCGTGTAATCCGTGGTTGAAACCACTCTCTGCTCCCTCCGCGGCCTCCTGAAAGATTCTTTCTGCTGATCCGGCTGCCAGTTTTGTTTTGGCGGGCGGGAGCCGGCCGCTATGTTCGGCGGCATGCTGAAACCGACTTCGGTCAAAGACGCACTCGCGAGCGCGGCGCCGCGCGACGCCTTCCTGGCGCAAGGCTGGGTGCGCACCCGCCGCGATGCGAAAACTTTTTCGTTCCTCGAGCTCAACGACGGCTCGTGCCTGAAGAGCCTGCAGGTGATTGCCGACGGCTCCCTGCCCAATTACGCCGACATCCAGCATCTCAACACCGGCGCGTCCGTCGTGGTGCGCGGCCGGCTCGTGGCCTCGCAGGGCCAGGGCCAGAAATGGGAGGTGAAGGCCGAGTCAGTCGAGATTCTCGGCCCGGCCGACGCCACCTACCCGCTGCAGAAGAAAGGCCACACCCCCGAGTTTCTGCGCGAGATCGCCCACCTGCGGCCGCGCTCGAACCTGTTCGGCTGCATCTTCCGCGTGCGCAGCCGGCTGGCCTACGCCATCCACCAGTTCTTTCACGAGCGCGGCTTCGTCTACGTCCACGCGCCGATTGTCACCGGCAGCGACTGCGAAGGCGCCGGCGAACTGTTCCGCGTGACCACGCTCGACCTGCAGAACCCGCCGAAGCGCGAGGACGGCGCGATCGACTACACGAAGGATTTCTTCGCCCGCCCGACCTACCTCACGGTGAGCGGCCAGCTCGAGGCCGAGGCCTTCGCCTGCGCGCTGTCGAAGGTGTACACCTTCGGCCCGACCTTCCGCGCCGAGAATTCCAACACCTCCCGCCACGCCAGCGAATTCTGGATGATCGAGCCCGAGATGGCGTTCTGCGACCTGCCGGGCAACATGGACCTCGCGGAAGAGTTCGTGAAATACCTCATCCGCGACGTGCGGACGCATTGCGCCGAGGACCTGGAGCTCTTCGCCAAGTTCGTGGACAAGGAGCTGCTCCCGCGCCTCGATTTCGTGCTCGAGCGGCCGTTCCAGCGCGTCAGTTACACCGCAGCCGTCGAGTTGCTGACCCAGAGCGGCCACCAATTCGAATATCCGGTCGCGTACGGCACGAATCTCCAGTCGGAGCACGAGCGCTACCTGACGGAGGTGCACTTCAAGTGTCCGGTGACCGTCTACAACTATCCGAAGGAGATCAAACCGTTTTACATGCGGCTGAACGACGATGACCGCACGGTCACGGCGATGGACGTGCTGGTGCCCGGCATCGGCGAAATCATCGGCGGCAGCCAGCGCGAGGAGCGGCTCGACGTGCTCGAGGCCAGCATGCGGCGCCACCAGCTCGACCCGAAGGACTACGGCTGGTACCTCGACCTGCGCCGCTACGGCACGGTGCCGCACTCCGGTTTCGGGCTGGGTTTCGAGCGCATGCTCATGTTCGTTACCGGCGTCGCCAACATCCGCGACGTGATTCCCTTCGCCCGCACGCCCGGCAACGCGGCGTTTTGATTTGGGTCACAGAGGACACAGAGGGAAACATGAGTGCACCGAGCGGTGTCAGGGAAAGATGAGCCCCCATTTCAGCCTCTCTCTTCTCAACGCCTTGCTCCGTGGGCTCAATATCGAAGCGCGCCATTGATGGATTGTTTTTCACCACAGCAGACTCAGAGCACGCGGAGAAACCCAAATCCGCCGGGTGGGCCACCATGACCGAAGAACTGATCCTGAACACGACGGTAGCCTATGCGGAGGTCGATCGCGACCAAGTGCTGCTGCTCCCCGGCGTTTTCAAGCTCCTGCAGGAAGCCGCCATCAAGCACGCCGATCTGTTCGACGCCGGCACCCGCGCCATGGTGACCCGGGGAGAGTCGTGGGTGTTGAACCGGATGGCGGCGGCGATCCATCGTTACCCGCGGTATGAAGAGCCGCTGCGGGTGGTGACTTGGTCGAGCGGGATCCGTGCCTTCAAAGGCTACCGCGACTTCCGCGTCTATGGCGGTGAAGAGCTGGTGGTGTCGGCCTCCTCCCTGTGGTTGTACGTGAGCCTGAAAACCAAGTCGCTCGTCCGGGTGCCCGAGGATATCGCCGCCACGTTCACGAGCCGGCCCGGGGCCGTCTTTCGTCCGGAGTTGGACAAGCTCAAACTGGTTCCGCCGGACGCCGCGTCGGCCCAAACCTACCCGGTGTCCGTCAGGTATTCCGATGTCGACGGCAACGGACACGTGAACAACACCGCCTACTTCGATTACCTGCAGACCGCGCTGGTCAGCGGCGGTTTCTCGCCGCGGCCCTCGAAGGTGGAGATCCAGTTCTTGAAGGAGATCCCTCCCGGAGCGGCATCGGTGAACGTGTCTCTCGAAGCGCGCGGGCAAGCCACCGCCTTTGGCTTTGGCAGCCCCGGGACCCTGTTTGCCCAAGGCCAGGTTTCTTAATTCATCCAACCGGTTCGTTCTTGAGCGGCATCTCATCGATTCACAGGCTAACAGGTGGCTTCCCGGCCTGTACCGCCACGGCATCGTGCCGCCCGGCAACGCGGCGTTCTGATACCGGGTCACAGAGGACACAGAGGCCGGACCGAGAGCACGAAGGAATGGTTGAGGGATTCGTTCCCTTTTGGCCAATTTCTGTGTCAGACTCAAATTTTAATCCTCGAAATACTAAATGTATTCCTGTGGTTAAAAT
>JBGOXZ010000187.1:0-5898 GCA_041479395.1 Opitutaceae bacterium | reverse complement strand
CTGGTTTCGTGGGGCAGATCGACGCCGGTGGGCTGGTCGAGATGGAGCCGGCGGGCCTCGGCGGCGATGAGCTCGGGGCCAATTTGCAGGCCGTAGGTATAGAAAAAAACATCGCAGCTCTGGGCGATGGCCTCGCGCAGCGCGATAATGCCGTGATGGCCGCGGCCGTTGTCACAGTAGAAGGTGCGGCCGCCGATGCGCATGGTGCCATCGCACTCGGCGGTGGAGTTGTCGGTTGACAGCCGGCCGCTGCGCAGGCCCGCGAGCGTGGTGATGAGCTTGAAGGTGGAGCCGGGCGGGTAGACGCCCGCGATGGCGCGGTTGGTCCAGGCGCCACGCTCGTTGATATCCTGGGCGGCGGCCGTGCTCAAACGCGGGGAGAACTCGTTCAGATCATAATCGGGCTTGCTCGCGAGCAGGAGCACCTCGCCGGTCCGCACATCGAGCGCCACGGCCGCGCCCTTGACATCTCCCATCGCCTCCTCGGCGGCGAGCTGCAGGTCGATGTCGAGGCTGGTGACCAGGTTGTTGCCCTGCTTGGGCATGCGTTTGCCCAGGGGCGGATTGACGCGGAAGCCTGCCGGATCGACCCGATAGATCGTGCCGCCCGTTTCGCCCTGCAGCAGGGCGTCATAGCGCAGTTCGAGCCCGTCGCGGCCGACCGTGCCCTTGAACGCGTAGGTCTTGAGGTCTTCGCCCGGCACGTCCTCCACGGAGATTTCCTCGCTCGTGCCCACGTAGCCGAGCACGTGCGCGGCCGCCGAGCCATAGGGATAGAACCGGGTGCTCGAGGTATAAACCTGCAGCGGCGATTCGACGGGGAGGCGCTCGATCAGGCGGGCGTATTCTTCGGGCTTCAAGTCGTCGAGCAGGATGTAGGGCAGGAGCAGCTGCTGCTGGAAGTGCCGGTTGAGGTCGCGCATCTCCACCTTTTCCTCGCGGCCCAGCAGCCGGTTGATCTGGTCCAGGTAGCGCTGGACCACCTGGGCGCGGGCGATCTGCTCCAGTGGGCCGGGCGACGGCCGGTCGCTCCGGGCGATGTCGCCCTCCGCCTCGCTTTCCCGGTAACGGCGGACGACGTCGATGTACTCGGCGCGGAATTCGCGGCGCAATTCATCGAGATAGAGGGTGACGGCAAACCGCGAACGGTTGCCCACGACAAGGCGGCCGTAGCGGTCCTTGATGTTTCCGCGCGGTCCGGGCACCAGCACGCGGCGCTGGTTCTGGAGGCGCTCGCGTTCGCCGTAATCGCCCGAGCGGAAAAGCTGGCGGTAACCGAGGCCGGCCGCGAGGACCAGCACCATCCCCCCAATCAGAAAGTGGAAGAAGAGGAGGCGCGGGCGCTGCGGCTTGTAGCTTTCAATAATGCTCACGGCGTAAGGCGGACAGACCGGAAATCGCGGAAGGGGAATTCAGGCGGGGGCGATTCCGGGGAACCCTGGTGGCAAGACGGCATGCTTCCCCCGCGATTTCAAAACGTGGCGCGGCTTTCCGCGACAAGATCCACCCGGCCGAGTTCGAGCGCACGCTCCTGGAGGGCGAAAAACCACGGGGCGACAACCGCGATGAAGAGCTGCGACCAGAGCAGATCGGCGAAGAGGCGCATCCAGGCGGCGCCGGACGCCGGGTGGCTGCCCAGCACCCCGAAGGACAGGCCGAGGAAGAGCGCCAGGTTGGCCAGCAGCGCGACGACCACCCCAAAGATCGTCTCTTCCCGTGGGAAGCGCGTCCGCAGGCGAAAAATGACGACATGCATCACCGCGAAGAGCACGAGGTGCGTGCCGAAGGGGACGGGCTCGATCGCATCGATGGCGAGCCCGGTGAGCAGCGTGGCCATCAGGCCGTTGCGCAGACCGAGCCGCAGGGCAGCGAAGGTGACCAGCAAGCCGCCGGCAAAGAGATAAGCGCCGCGCGGCGCGAGGTAATGGTTGAGCTGAACGAGCAGGCTCCACAGCAGAAGCGTGGTGGCGAAGGTGATCAACCAGCGGCGGTACATGGGAAGAGGAGTGGAGGGGCGAAGGTGGGGAGGCGCAGAACGAAGGCCGGCGGCTATTCCGGATTGAGCGGCACCAGCACGGTGACCTCGGCGAGTTCCGACAGGCGCGGGTCGAGCGAGACCTCGCCGCTCTTGAAGAGACCATCGGTGCTGGCCTCAAGCTTGGTGATGTAGCCGATCGTGAGGCCGGGTGGAAACACGCCGCCGAGACCGGAGGTGACGAGGCGTTTGGGGTTCGCGGCGGACGTGAAAAAATCCGGCGGCACGAACTCCACGATGCCGCGGGCGGGCGCCAGCGGGGGGTTGAGGCCGCCCTGGTAGCTCACGGGGCGGCTGTCATCCTCGATGTTGGTCGCGAGGCGCACGCTGGGGCTCGTGACGAGATCGACCACGGCGGTGTAAGCATGGACCTCGCGCACGCGGCCGACCACGCCGCCGCTGTAGACGACGGGCGCGCCCACGGGGATGCCGAAATCGGCGCCCTTGCGGATAACCAGTTGCTGCCACCAGCCGGAGAAGTCGCGCCGCGCCACGCGGGCCGGTTCAAACCGGTAATGCGGATTGGAGGGCAGCCGGAGGAGCTGTTCGAGGCGCCCGATCTCGGCGTGCAGGGCCTCCGCCTGCTGGGCCTGGAATTCGTAGCCGGCATAGACATGCCGGAGTTCGCGCCCGGCCTGGATGAGATCGTTCTTCGAGTGCGTGCGCTCCGCCCAATACTCCTGCAGGTCGCGCGCGTAGGAGGCGGTGGTCTGGATGGGCGCCTGCAACTCGAAGAAGCTTGCCCGCAGGAACGATTTCACCACGACGGGAAGTAGGCTCCACGCGAGCACGACAATACCCAAGGCGAGAAAAGGTTTGGCTTGATCGAGGCGTTTGGAGGGCACGGGCAGCGGGAGACGTTAATCCTCGGGGCGCACGAATCGATCCGAATATTTCACGGCCGGGTGGCGAACGGGGGTGGCGAGGCACGGTGGCCGCAGGCCGCCACGGCAGCGGGGGGATCTTTCCCCCGCCGGCTGCATCCGGGCGTCAGCTCCTCGCCTCGCTGGTGAAGTGCGGAAGCAGGAAATTCAGATCGCTCAGCACCGTCCCGGTGCCGTTGGCGACGGCGCTCAGGGGATCTTCGGCGACCGTCACCGGCAGACCGGTCTTTTCGCTGAGCAGGCGGTCGATCCCGCGCAGGAGCGAGCCGCCGCCGGCCATGACAAAGCCGCGGTCGACGAGGTCGGCCGAAAGTTCGGGCGGACAGCGTTCCAGCGTATTGCGCACGGCATCGACGATGGCGGCGATCGTATCGCCGAGCGCTTCACGGATTTCCTGCGAGGTGACGTGGATGGTCTTGGGCAGGCCGGCCACCGAGTCGCGGCCTTTGACCTCCATCGAGAGCTCCTCGTCGAGCGGGTAGGCGGAGCCAATCTTCATCTTGATCTCCTCGGCGGTGCGTTCGCCGATAAGGAGGTTGTAGGCCCGCTTCATGTAACTGATGATGGCGTTGTCAAGTTCGTCGCCCGCCACCCGGATGGATTTGGAGAACACGATGCCGGCGAGGGAGATGATGGCGATCTCGGTGGTGCCGCCGCCGATGTCGACGATCATGTTGGCGGCGGGCTCGTCGACCGGCAGACCGACGCCGATGGCCGCGGCCATCGTCTCCTCGATGGTGAGCACCTCGCGGGCCCCGGCATGCGTCGCCGATTCCTTCACCGCGCGCTTCTCGACCTCGGTGATGCCCGAGGGAATCGCGATGATGACGCGCGGCGCCACGCGGAAGGAGTTGCTGTGCACCTTGCGGATGAAGTAACGGAGCATGGCCTCCGTGATGTCGAAGTCGGCGATGACGCCATCCTTCATCGGGCGGATGGCCTGAATGTTGCCGGGCGTGCGGCCGAGCATGCGCTTCGCCTCTTCGCCGACAGCCAGAACCTTGCGGGACGAGGTGCTGATGGCGACCACCGAGGGCTCGCGCAGGACGATGCCCTTGTCCTTCACGTACACGAGAGTGTTCGCCGTGCCTAGATCGATCCCGATGTCGTTTGAGAAATAACGAAACAAATTGCTGGCCATGTCGTTAGGGTAAGCGGCGGGCGGTGCGGCCCAAGGAAAGCAATCGGCGGCATGGAAAATTGTCAAAGGTATTTCGACCGGGAAGCCCGCTGCGGCGAGGCGTGCGCGAGCGCCGCCGACGCGGCGGGCGGGCGGTGCGAGGATTGACCAGGATTAGCGCGCACGAACGGCACGCCGGAACCCGCGTTCGCGCAGGCAAGACCGGCGGCGCCACCTGACGCCGATCGCGCATCAACCCCCCGGAAGGGGGGCTCAGCCGCGGCCGCGGCCGCCGCGGCGCCGCGGCCGATCCCCCTCCGCGAGATTGTCGCCGGATTCCTCCGCCTCATCGTCCTCGCCGTCCTTCTCTTTGTCCCCGGATTCACGCTTGCGGCCTTCCTCATCCAAGTCGTTGTCCTTGAGATCCTCTTCGTCCCATTTGAGCGACTGGTCGTTCTTGAGGCGTTCCTCCTCCGCCTCGTCGAGGGCCGGCAAGTCCTCATCATCCAGTTCGTCCTCCTTGCTGGCGGGCCGCTCGCCTTCCTCCTCGCCCTCCCAGCCGGCGGGCGTGAAATCGAGGATGGCGGTGATCTCGGTGAACACGTGCACGGCCTTGCCCTCCATGAAATCGATGTTGCGGGCCTCGCGGATCTCGTCCTTCACCTCGTCGACGCTGAGCTTCTGCTCAAAGTCGAAGAGGTCGTTCAGCATCTTCACCCGCATGCGGGTGATGTGATCAAGGAAGTCGGCATAGGGTCCGTTCTCCTCATCGAGCAGGTCGGGCAGGGCGAACAGCTTGTCTTCCGACTCGAACAGGGAGTCTTTCACCCGGGTCAGGCGCACGCGACCGCCGCCGAGATCATTTTCGATCCGGAAGGAAAGGAACGCCCGCTCCATGACATCCTGGTCAAAACCGTAGTCGCGCATCGGCTCGATGAGCTCGATGATATGCTGCACCTGGCGCGGATCGATGATACTCAACCCATCCACATCCCAGCGCACGGGATCGCTGACTTCTTCGATCCACCAGTTCTGGTCTTCGCCGAGGCGAACGATGCACCATTCGAGTTGGGGAGTGGATTTGGCCATGGCAGGAGAAAAGGAGAGTGTAGGGTTTTCGTGCACCAAAAAGCCCGCGTGGCGTTGGAGTCAACCCCGCAGCGTGAAAAAAAAACGGTGCTGGCTCCGGTGGCGTCCTTCCCGCGGGTCTTGGGGACGAAATCGGTGCGCAGGGTGGGGCGGGTGAGGCAAAAAACAAGCACAAAATCCCCGGGGGAGGACGGGGTCCGGGGTGGGCTTGAGTTTTGGCGGCGCGGCCGGCACTTTCGCCGGCATGGGGTTCATCTACGAGAAGCGCGTCCGGCCGGCGTTGTTCCTGCTTGATCCGGAGGCGGCCCACGAGCGGGGCGTGCAGGCCATGGCGTTGCTGGGTGCCGTCGCGCCGCTGCGGCGCCTGCTGGAGGCATGGACGCAGCTGCCGGCGGCGCGCGCGCGGCCGGTCGAGTGTCTTGGCCTGCGCTTTCCCAATGCCGTGGGATTGGCGGCGGGCTTCGACAAGAATGGCGTGGCGTGGGAGGGCGCGGCGGCGCTCGGATTCGGTCATGTCGAGATCGGGACGGTGACGCTGCTGCGCCAGCCGGGCAATGACCGGCCCCGGGTGTTCCGCTACCCGGCGGACGAGGCGGTGATCAACCGCATGGGCTTCAACAACGAGGGCGCGGAGTCCGTGGCCCGCCGGCTCGCCCGGCAGACCCCGGCGGGCGCGCGGCGCATTCCGCTCGGCATCAATCTCGGCAAGTCGAGGGTGGCGCCGCTGGACAAGGCCACGCAGGATTATCTGGGCAGTTTTGAACTCCTGG
>JBGOXZ010000186.1:0-5927 GCA_041479395.1 Opitutaceae bacterium | reverse complement strand
GTTTTTCATGTAGGCGCCGGCGACTTCGAGGCCCTGCTGCTTGAGGAGGAGCGCCGCGACGCTGCTGTCGACGCCGCCGGACATGGCAACCAGAACTCGCATGAGGAAGGTGACGAAGAAAGCCGGATTCCGCGTCGGCCGCAACGGAAACAGTCGGTCCGCCGCCGGGCAATGGGCGAAGGCGGTATTCCCGACAGCGGGACACAGAGGTTTTGGTGTCGGACGTAAAGCCCGACGCAGCCGGGCTCATGCATTTGGCCGCGCATTCACCTCGTCGCAGTTCCGTACCGATCAGTGCGTGTAGGGCCCGACCTTGGTCGGTGCCTCTTTCCTCGCAGGACGGCGCGGACACAAGGTCCGGCCCTACGTTCAACTGCATGAATCGGGCTGAGCTGACCCGCCGTCAACCGCTTGGCCGCGGCCGAACTCCCAATCCCGCCGGCGCAACGTGCTCATGCCGGCCGATGGGAGGCTGGCGTTTCACCACACCAAGAGGCGCGGGAGCGCCGCCCAAGAGGCCCTCCACGCGCGACCCCTCGATGTCACTTGTACTCCAACCGCGTCTGGGCGGATTCCTTCTGCTCAACGAGTTTGCCGTCGAACATCAGCAGGCTGATCGTCTCCTCGACGATCTGGATCTGCTGCGCAAACACGGGTTCCTCGATCGTTTGCGCCACGTGGGCCTGCCCGTCGCCTCCTATCGTGGTGACCGCGGTGGACCGCGTGCCGACTTGGACCTGTTGGTTCGGGGCGCTGCTCGTGCGGTGATAAACCCAGATCTCGGCCTTGCCGGTGGGTGACGGCATGGGTTTGATTTCGGCCGGTTCCCCCATGATGCGTTTCACCGCCTCGGCGGTCATCCCCTTTTGCAGGGTATGCTCCGGGCCATCGCCAACGGCGGCCACGGTCGAACCGGCGCCGGCATCTTTTGCCGGGGAAGGCGGCGGCATGCTGGAGCAACCCGCCAGAAACGCGAACAGTGCGGCCGGGATCAAAGCAGGATGGAAACGGTACATAACAATAGCAAAACACCGCAGGCGCGGATTGCCCTTCAAATGCCCGCCGGGACGCCGCTGTCAAGAGAACGTCACCGGGCGGCCCTTTACACGCGAGCGCGAGCCGCTAGCGTGGAGTTTCCCATGAAGCGGTTCTTGGTGTTTATCGTGTTGGTCACTCGCTGTCTGGCCGCTTCGGCCCAGCCTTCCAGCCCGGCGGCGACACCCGCGCGGCCGCTGCCCGTGGTGCAACACGTGGTGATCATCAGCGTTGACGGCCTGCGGCCCGACTGCCTGCTGCTCGCGGATGCGCCCGTGCTGCACGGCCTGATGAAGAACGGCGCCTACACCATGTGGGCGCGCACCACCGCCGAGGCCACCACGCTGCCCGCCCACACGAGCATGCTCACGGGCGTCACGAGCCGGAAGCACGGCATCGAGTGGAACCGCGATCTGCCCTTCGGCGAACCGGTCTATCCGAAGGTGCCGACGGTTTTTGAAATGGCGACGCAGGTTGGCTACCAGACCGCCCTGGTCGCCGGGAAGGCCAAATTCGACACGCTGAAGAAGCCCGGCACGGTCACGTTTTCCACCATCCTCGGCGGAGCGAAGGGAACCGATGCGAATGTGGCGGCGGCGGCGGAAGAAGTCATCGAGCAGCACAAACCCGATCTGCTGTTCATCCACTTTCCGGAGGTCGATACCGTCGGTCACGCCAAAGGGTGGGGGTCACCGGAGCAGCTCGCCGCGATCGCCGCGCTGGACGGGCACATCGGGACCGTGCTCGCCGCACTGGAGCGGACCGGCCGGCGCGAAAACACGGACGTGATCATCTCGGCGGACCACGGCGGCGCGGCGCTGACGCACGGCCCCGATGACGCACGCAGCCGGCAAATTCCGTGGATCGTAGCGGGCCCGGGTGTGCGGCGTGGCTTTGATCTCACCCGGGTTGAGAAGCTGCAGGTGGACACGGAGGACACCTGCGCCACGGCGTGCTGGTTGCTCGGGCTGCCGCGGCCGGAGTATTTCGACGGCAAGGCGCTGACAGATGCGTTTGAATCTGCGAAGTAGGGCCTTGGATAGCCGACGAAGCGAGGGCGGACGGGACTTCGGATCAAGGCTCCAAATTCTCACGAATTTGGCTACATCAGGATTACGGCGGATGGTTCGTAGCTAAAGCCGTGAGGCTTTGGATGAAAGCCCCAAACTCTCACGAATTTGGCTACGAAGGGAAGAAGGATGCGGCAAAGAGCTGAGATGCACGGCTCGGGTGGAACCTCGCTCTCCATGGGAATAAAATCGCCTGCGAGCAGGCTCCTACATTCGCTCCCCCAATTCTCGCGAATTTGGCTACATCGGCATTACGGCGGATGGTTCGTAGCTAAAGCCGTGAGGCTTTGGATCAAAGCTCCAAATTCTCGCGAATTTGGCTACAGACGGCAGGGCGGCGACGCGGAGCAGGCGGTTTGCGTGAAGTGACTTCGATGCAATCATCCACTTCGTGCTTGGCGGCCCCGGGCGGCGCGGATGATGCTTCGTCCTCCGCATGAGCATGCACAACCAGCGGATCGCCCAAGCGTGGCTGACGGCACCGGACCGCGGTATCATCGAACTGACCCGCGACTGGACCGCCGTCTCGCTGCCGCCGCTGGCGCTCGGCCCCGCCGGCCCGCCGTTCGCCGTCCTGACCCGCGTCCCGGACCACACCTACGGCTGCGAAAGCGGCTATTTCGTCAACACCCTCGGGGAGATCTTCTTCTTCCTCCAACTCGCCCAGCATCCGGACATCGATCCAACGGCTACAGCCGTCTACCTCGCGGGTGATTTCAATGGCTGGCAGCAGGCCGTCGATAATCCCGACTGGCGGCTGCTGCCGGCGTCGCTGGACGGCGAGACCGTATTGCTGTTCGCGGCGCCCGCCCAGCGGTTCTTCTCCCAGCCGCCGCAGCGCTTCAAGTTCATCACCGGCGAACACCACTGGCTGCCGGTGCCGGCCGAGGCGCCCAACGCGGTGCGCGATGATCTCGGCAACTACAACCGGGCGATCGATCCGGTGCGCACGGGGCGGCACCTGTTCCGCTTCACCACCACCGCCCCGGTCGACCTGACGGAGGCGCGGGTGGTGACGTGGGCCGATGACGCGAACGCCGAAAAGGTGCCGCTGCGGCCGGGCGATTTCTTCTTCCAGCTGAAATGCCACGTGCCGCTGGGGGCTCTGCTGGACAGCAGAGTCGAGGGCGGCGAGACGACCTTCCGGCTGTTTGCGCCGCGCGCCCGGTTCGTGCAGCTGCACATCGGCGACAACCTGAAGCAGCTCGACGCGGCGGTCGCCTACGACATGGACCGTCGCAGCGACGGCGCCTGGGAGGCGCGGCTCGAGGGCAATCTGCACGGCTGGTACTACTGGTACACGCTCGACGGGCCGCACGACGCCTTCGGGCTCTTCGACGCCAGCCAGCGAATTCTCGATCCGTATGCGCTCGCGGCCGTGGGGCGCGACGGACCCGGCATCGTGCTCGATCGCGCCCGGCTCGCGCCCGCCGACCGTGGCTTTCGCACACCGGCGTGGCAGGACCTCGTCATTGCCGAGGCGCACGTGCGCGACCTGACGGCACTGGCGCCGATCAAGATCAAGGCGGAGGAGCGCCGCGGCTTCACGGGGCTGCAGCGCTGGGTGGAAAGCCCCGACTTCCACCTCGCGCGGCTGGGGGTGAACGCCGTCGAGCTTCAGCCGGTGCAGGAATTCGACAACGCGACGCCGGAGGAATACCACTGGGGTTACATGCCGGTGAACTGGTTCGCCCCCGCCAGCAGCTATGCGCTGGCGCCGGAGCGGGCTTCGCAGGTGCGCGAGTTGCAGGAGCTGGTGGCGGCCTTCCACCGTCGCGGCATGGCGGTGCTGTTCGACGTCGTCTACAACCACGTGGGCCTGCCGCGGCACCTGATGCACATCGACAAGCTCTACTACTTTGAGCAGGACGCCGCCAGCAAGCTCGCCGACTGGAGCGCCTGCGGCAACGACCTGCGCACCCGCGCCGCCATGACCCGGCGCCTTATCCTCGACAGCCTCACGCACTTCCTCGAGGTCTACGGGGCCGACGGCTTCCGGTTCGATCTCGCCGAGCTCGTCAGCGTGGAAGTGCTGCGCGAGATTGAAACGGCGCTCAAGCGTGTGAAGCCCGATGTCATCCTCATCGCCGAGCCGTGGAGCTTCCGCGGGCACATCGCGCAGGATCTGCGGACGACGGGTTTCGCCTCGTGGAACGACGGTTATCGCAATTTCCTGCGCGACTACGTGAGCGGCGGCGGCACGCGCGAGGAGTTCGAGTATTTCTTCAAGGGCTCGCCGTGGTTCTTCGCCGCCTGGCCGGCCCAAACGGTCAACTACACCGAGTCGCACGACGACAAGACCTGGATCGACACGATCACAGAGAATGCCGACGGCAACGGCCTGCACCCGACCCTCAACGACTGCCGCCGCACGCACCTCATGGGTGCCATCCTCCTGGCCTCGATCGGCATGCCCATGCTGGCCGCCGGCCAGGATTTTCTGCGGTCCAAGCAAGGCGTGAGCAACACCTATCTCCGCGGCGACCTCAACGCGCTCGACTACCGGCGCCTGTATCGCTTCCCCTCCACCCACGCCTACTTCGCGGACTGGATCGCTTTCCGGCGGAGCGAGCGCGGGCGCCTGCTGCGGCAGTATTCGCGGCCGGCGCGTGGTTTTCTTGCCTTCTACTTTTCCCCCGATTCGACGGCGGCCGCCGCGATCTTCAATGCCGATCAAAGCCAGGGATCGTTGCGGCTGCTCTTCGCCGTCAACCCGACCCTGCAGGATGTCGAAATCCCGCTGGGTGACGCCGCCCATGCTCCGTGGCGGCAGCTGGCCGACCACGAGCGTTTCTTTGGCTCCAGCAATCATGAGCCCGCGTGGCCGGTCGAGGAGGCGCTGTTCGTGCCGGCCCTCGGCTGCGGCTTGTGGATGGCGGAGTGAGGGGAGGGGTACAGTCTCCGGCCGTTTGCAGCGGATCACCGCGGATGCATCACTCTTGCCAAAGCCGGGGCGGTTCTCTTGATTCGTGCGGCTTGGCGGCGCGTTGCCGCGTGCTCATCTGAATCAGAACACTACACAAAACCTACCAGAAACGGAGAAAACCATGGCAGTTAAAGTCGCAATCAACGGTTTCGGCCGCATCGGCCGTCTCGTCTTTCGCGCCCTCGTGGAGCAAGGCCTGCTCGGCACGACCTTCGATGTGGTCGCCGTCGGCGATATCGTGCCGGCTGACAACCTGGCCTACCTGCTCAAATACGACTCCACCCAGGGTCGTTTCAAGGGGACCGTCGATTCCCGGAAGTCTTCCCCCGACAAGCCCGACGACGACGTGCTCATCGTCAACGGCAGGGAAATGCTGGTGGTGAGCGCCAAGACGCCGGCCGAGCTGCCTTGGGCGAAACTGGGCGTGCAGATCGTGATCGAGTCGACCGGCCTCTTCACCGACGCCGCCAAGGACAACCCGAAGTCCTCCTACGGCCACATCGTGGCGGGCGCGAAGAAGGTCATCATCTCCGCTCCGGCGAAAAACGAGGACATCACCGTCGTGATGGGCGTGAACGACGGCAAGTACGATCCCGCCAGGCACCACATCATTTCCAACGCCTCCTGCACCACGAACTGCCTCGCGCCGCTCGTGCACGTGCTCCTCAAGGAAGGCTTCGGCCTGGCCGAGGGCCTCATGACCACGGTGCACGCCTACACCAACGACCAGATGGTGCTGGACCTCGTGCACAAGGGCGATCTGCGCCGCGCCCGGGCGGCCGCCATCAACATCATCCCCTCCTCCACCGGCGCGGCGGAGGCGATCGGCCTCGTCATCCCGGCACTCAAGGGGAAGCTCGACGGCCTCTCCCTGCGCGTACCGGTGAGCACGGGCT
>JBGOXZ010000185.1:0-5930 GCA_041479395.1 Opitutaceae bacterium | reverse complement strand
GGCAAGGCGCTGAAGGAGAAAAACTGGGCCGCCATCACCGCAAAAGCGCAGGCTTTCGTGAAGGCCGTGGCCACCGCGAGGGTGAAGTAGCGCCCACCACCATACGGTTCCGATTCGGCGCCGCGGCTTTCCACGGCTTTCTTGTTTAACTACTAATATACACTAATCGCCACTAATTGCGATTAGCGGACATTAGGGGGTGCCTTCAATCCGCCTGTCATCGCGAGGCACGTTCTGCTGTCCAGCAGAATGCCATGGCGATCCAGCTTTCCCAACGGCTAGCGGGGGTGCATCTCAATTTTCGATCCGCCGGACATGGGCATCATCCGAGCTCGGGAAGTAGCGCAGCCATCCCTGACTGCACGGGCTGCAGGCTGGAAGCCTGCGCTACGAGGCGCGGCCCGTCGGTCAGGAACTGCAATGAGCCCGGTTGGCGGCAACCGCGAGCCGTTCACTTGACCGTCGCACGCCGCAGCCCTAGCTTCGCGGCATGTCCACGGACCAACTAATCGAGAAAGCGCTGGCTCTTCCGCTGAAGCAGCGCGTCGGCCTCGCGCAGACGCTGTGGCGGAGCATCGAGCGCGATCTGCCGGCAGCGCTGAATGGCACGGAGGCAGACGCCGTATCGACTGCCCGCCGCAGTGACACCGAATTGGCCTCTGGAAAGGTCGTCGGACGCACACATCAGCAGGTCATGGCCGCCGCCCGCAAGACGCTGCGATGCACCTGACTTACCATCCGGAAGCGGAGGCGGAGATCATCGAGGCGGCGAGGTATTACGACCGGCGAGTGAGCGGTCTCGGCAGGCAGTTTCTCGATGAACTCGACGCGGCGGCGGCCACAATTCTTGGTGCTCCGGCACGGGGAGGCGCGTCGCTGGGGAGATTCGGCGCTACCTGTTGAAGCGATTCCCGTTTGGGATCTGTTACCGGGTCGAAGGTGAGAACATCCGTATTCTCGCGGTCAAACATCACCGCCGGCATCCGGACTATTGGCAGAGGCGCTTGTGATCTTCGGATCTCATTCGGCCGCGGCGCTTTTTTGAACCACCAATCCACGCTAATCGCCACTGATTGCGATGAGCGGAGATTAGCATAATCAGCGGTTAACTGACCCGGCGTGGACCCGCTCGTGATCGAGCAGGCGCTGCTTGCGCCACACGCCGCCACCGTAGCCGGACAACGATCCGTCCGAACCGATGACGCGATGGCACGGGATCACGATGGCGAGCGCGTTGGAGCCGTTCGCCCGGCCAACGGCCCGCTGCGCGCCCGGGCGGCCGACCGCCGCCGCGATTTGCGCGTAGGAGCGCGTCGCGCCCGCCGGGATGCGCCGCAACGCCGCCCACACTTGCTGTTGAAAGGGCGAGCCGACCGGCGCCAGCGGCAGATCAAATTCGCTCTGTTCGCCGGCAAAATAGCGCCGCAATTGCGCCTCCGCCGCCGCCAGCGTGGCGTTCGCGCCCGGCACCACGGCGCAATGGAGCCGGCGGCGCAGGCGGAGAATCTCGTTCTCCAGTCCGCGGCGATCCACAAATTCGAGCAGGCGCAGCCCGTGTCCGTCGGCCAGCGCCAGCATTTTGCCCAGCGGCGTGCCGATGCGGCGGGCCAGCAGGCAGTCGGCGGCGCGCGCGCCGCGCGGCGGCTTGCCGAATACGCGCTGGAACGCCTCGCGAAATCCACTGGAGGACTCGTAGCCGCCGTCGAGCTGGACGTCGATGACCGGCCGGCCCGCGCGCACTTCATGCAGCGCCAGGCCCAGGCGGCGCGCCCGCTGATAGGCCTGGAAGGTCAGGCCGTAATAGCTGCGGAACCGGCGCCGCGCCGTCGACGGGTCGATGCCCATCGCGATGAGTTCCTTGTCCGTCAGCCGGATGGCGGGATTGGCTTCCACGACGCGCAGCAGCCTCGCGACCACGAGGGGCGGCGGTTGCACCCGGTCCATCGGCCGGCACAGCCGGCAGGGCCGGTAGCCGTCGTGCAGCGCCGCCGAGGCCGAGGGGAAGAACTCGACGTTTTCGGGGCGCGGCTTTTTGGCGCGGCAGGTGGCCCGGCAGAAGATGCCGGTCGTTTTGACGCCGACGAAGAACACGCCCTCATAGGCGGGATCGCGCCGGGTGAGCGCCCGGTACATCACGCGGGAAGACGGCAGCGAAGTCGGGGAGGTGGCAGGCAAGGTTGAATCGATCATGGCGGGATGTTTTCGCCTAGTGTAGCGCAATCCGGACGGCGCTTTCCGCCGAATTTCAGGCAAGGTATTTGGCCAGGTCCGGGATTTCCTTCACGCGCCGGCCCCCCGGCCGCCGTTGGAGGTAGGGATCCTCCTCGGGATGCGCCTCGATCTGCTCCTCGTCGTCCGCTTCCTCCCCGCCTTCGCCGGTCACCTCCCAGTTCAGCTCCTCATCGAAGACGTGCGACATGCGCCGCGCCTGCGGTTCGAGGATGAGCGCGGGATTCTTCACCCGGCCGGCCTTCACCAGCTCGAACAGGCACGGCAGGAACTGCGCGGCATAGCGCGCCTGGAAGTCCGACATCCATTTGTTCGCCAGGCCATCGCGCCGGTTGAGCAGCACGACGTCGGCAAAGTGCACGCAGGCGTCGAACCACGCGAGCAGCTCCTGGTGGCGGGCGGCGAGCCCGCAGTTGATGACGCACAGGATCCGCGCGAGTTCGCCGCCGCTCGCGGCGAGCCACGCCTGGAAGGCCTCGATCTGGTCGACCGGATTGCGGCGGCCGTCAGTGAAGAAGAACACATGCGTCGCGCTGTCGGGTTCCGGCACTTCGATGCGGTGCTCGACCCAGCGCCAGCGCGCGAGCGGGCCGAGGCGGGCGTCGAAATCGCTGGCCCGTTCGTCGACCGAGAGCAGGGCGAGCGCGCGATCGCCTTCGGCGAGGCCGCCCTCGATGAGGTCGGCCACGACTTCGCGCCGGCCTGAGCCAACCGCGCCGAGAATGAGGTAAACAAGAGGTTTTTCAGAGCTCATTTTTCCTCACGCAATGGACGCCAGGGACGCAGGATTTGCGAGTCGGCGTCAATCTTCGCGCCCGTTGCGAACTTGGCGTGAGGCCTCAGAACTTGAAGGTCTGGTTCTGCGCGCCCTGGCGCATCCAGTGATCGACGAGCACGAGCGCGGCCATCGCCTCGACGATGGGCACGGCGCGCGGCAGCACGCACGGATCGTGGCGCCCGCGGCCCTGCAGCTCGGCCGCGCGGCCCTGCACGTCGACGGTCGCCTGCGGGCGCAAGATGGTGGCGGTGGGCTTGAAGGCGACGCGAAAGTAGATCTCCTCGCCGTTGCTGATGCCGCCTTGCACGCCGCCGCTGTGGTTGGTCTGCGTGCGCACGCGACCCTCCCGGCTCTCAAAAAGATCGTTGTGCTCCGAACCCTTGAGCAACGTGCCGGCGAAGCCGCTGCCGATCTCAAAGCCCTTGGTGGCGGGCAGCGAGAGCATGGCCTTGGCCAAGTCGGCCTCGAGCCGGTCGAAGACCGGTTCGCCGAGCCCCGGCGGGACGCCGCGCACGCGACATTCGATGAGGCCGCCGACTGAGTCGCCGTCGGCGCGCACGGCCTTGATGCGTTCGATCATGCGCGCGGCGGTGGCGGCGTGCGGACAGCGCACGGGCGAGGCCTCAATCTCCTCCGGCGAGGGAAACTGCTCGAGGCGCGGCACCTCGATGTCGTGGATGCGCGTGACAAAGGCGCGGATTTCCACCCCGCCGGCGAGGCGGAGGATTTTTCTCGCGATGGCACCAGCCGCCACGCGGCCGACCGTCTCGCGCGCCGCCGAACGCCCGCCGCCCCGATGGTCACGGATGCCGAACTTGGCCTGATAGGTGTAGTCGGCGTGCGAGGGGCGGTACTTCTCCCCCATCTCGTCGTAGGCCCCGGGGCGGGCGTCGGTGTTGCGCACCAGCATCGAAATGGGCGTGCCGGTCGTGTGCCCCTCGAAGAGCCCGGAGAGGATCTCGATCTTGTCCTCCTCCTGGCGCGGCGTGACGAGATCGCTCTGGCCGGGCCGGCGGCGGTCGAGCTCGGCCTGAATCTCCGCTGCCTCCAGCGGTAGGCGCGGCGGGCAGCCGTCGACCACCGCGCCGACGGCCCCGCCGTGGCTTTCGCCCCACGTGGTTACGGTAAAGAGTTTGCCAAAAGAGTTGGGCACGGCTCGCCAGCGTGATTTGTCCGCCGCCGGCTAGCAAGCTCCTACCGGGCTTCCCGCTGGGCGCGGGTGGGCGCCGCCGGGAAGCCGATGACCCGTTGCCCGGCGCGGGGGACGCCCGACCGGTGTCGGCCGGGAAACTTGGATGTTGCCGCGATGTCTTAAACCGTCGATTCAGCTTTGACAGCCGGAATCTCATCGCGGCCTTTGCAGCACAACGCGGTTTACATCATCTAACAATCTGCTAGTTATTGTCTTTCCGCGCCCTTGGTCGCCGCGCGGCCTTCATTCGCAATCCTCCTCCCACCTCGCGCCGCATGTTCTACCATCCTCGCCTCCGCCTTCCCCTTGCCGTCCTCCCTGCGCTGCTGCTGGCCGCGGCGGCTGCGCTGATCGCGCAGGACACCGGCCCCACGCCGATCAATCCGCCCGTCGCCCGGCCGGCGAGCGCCGCACTGACGCCAACCGGTCAACCTGCCGCCCAGGCATCCGCTGACGAGATCATCGGCCCGGTCCAGATGCGCGGCGAGACGCTGGAGGCTGTGCTCAGCCAACTGGGCAAGTTGACCGGCCGGTCGATCATCCGGCCTCAGGCGTTGCCCGCCACCGAGGGTTACACCATCACCCTGCCGCCCATGCCGAAGAGCGAGGTCATCCTCGCCTTTGAGACGATGCTCGACCTCAGCGGTATCGCGGTCAACCCCCTCGGCGACAAATTCCTGAAAATCGTGCCCCTCGGGCAGGCGCGCACCGAAGCCCCTGAAATGATCGCGGGTTCCGCCCTCGATCTGCCACCGAGCGGACGGGTGGTCTCCAAGCTGTTCCAGCTCGAATTCCTGCGCGTCAGCGAGCTCAAGGACCAGATCACGCCGCTGCTCAACCCCAACCTGGGCGGCCCCGTGAACTTCGAAAAGACCAACGCCATGCTGATCACCGACTCCATCAGCACCCTCCAGCGCATCGAGCAGCTCATCCATCTGCTCGACAAGCCCGCCACCGCCGGCCTGCAACCCAAGTTCTATTCGCTGCAGTTCGCCAAGGCCAGCGACCTCGTGAACAAGGTCAGCGCCGTCCTTAAGCCCCCGCTTAGCAGCCAGGTCAGCTCCGCCACCAGCATCAGCGCCGACGACCGCACGAACCAAATCATCCTCATTTCCGATCCGCGCCAGTATCCGCTCTTCGACGAGCTCATCGCCAAGCTCGACGTGAAATCCGATCCCAACACGCGCAACGAGGTCATTTACCTCAAGCACGCCGCGGCGAAGGACATCGCCACGCTGCTCACAAATCTGGTCTCCGGGCAGAGTCAGGCCGCCAGCCGCGCCGACCAGCAGGCCGCCCGGCCCGGTCAGCCCACCGTCGCGCGCCTGCAGACGCCACCAGCCAACGTTCCCGCCCCCGCCGGGTCCCCGCAGCCGGCCATCGCGAACCTGATGGGGGAGGCCGGCTTCGGCACGCAATTCAGCACCCTGGTCACCGTCCTAGCTGACGATCGCAGCAACTCCATCGTCGTCTCCGGCACCGTCGACGACATCCGCCTGATCCGCGAGATCGTCGACAAGGTCGACGTGCTGCTCTCCCAGGTGAGCATCCAGGTCGTCATCGCCGAGGTCACGCTCAGCGACACGGACAAGAGCGGCATCACGGCGCTGAACCTGACCGTCGGACAAAACGCAAAGGGTGCGACAGGAATCACCAAATTTGACACCGGGACCGGCGAGATTGCCGGGTGGGCCATCTCTGGGGGCGTCGTCAACCCGCTGGCCTTCCAGG